>DASUFG010000427.1:0-3477 GCA_036274715.1 Agriterribacter sp. | reverse complement strand
ACTGACCGATACTTTTTCGTACGTATTAAGCAGTTGCCCCCGTCTTACTGCTTTTCCTGTAGCATCTATTAATATCCAGCTCACCGTATTCCTGGGTTTTTGTTTTAACCGGATGAAGAACTCGTTTCTTGCGGGGTTAGGTGCAATGGTGAGGCCCTGCTGCCGGCTGTTTTTGAGTATTACAATATTGGAATATTGCCATGCCGAGGTGCCTTGTTCCTGCCATTTTACCCGGTATAAATGCTCAGGGGCCGCAATGTCTTTATCATAAAAAGTAAATTGCTGTTCACCCGTTGTAGCCGTAAAGTTGTGGCTGTCTATTAATTTCCATGTGGTGTTGCCTGTTTGCTGGCGCTCCAGGTAATAGGTCCTGTTCTCGTTATCATTGTCAATTTTCAGGTCCAGTACATTTTGATCGCCTGACACATCGGTGTGACCGGTAAATGACAACAATTCGATGGGTAAAATCACTTCATTGATTTTAATCATGGCTATACGCGCCGGCAAACCATCGGCCGGGTTGAACAATACGGTTGTTTGCTCGCTTTCCGACGACAACACCGTAGCGTGGTCTGATGCGATATCCGGAATTTTTACCCACTTTCCATATAGTGTTAGTGTAATGGGAACAGCTGTGCTCACATTGTTCACCAGGTTTAAATCAGGGTTAACCAGCGAGATCCTGAGGGTATCAATATTTACCTGCATCATCGTTACACAGGGCACATCGTTGGCTTTTAACAGGTCATTGGTAGGTAAACTGGCGTTGGGTAAAAAAAGACTGAAGCCGGTAACGCCGCTGGCATTTTCCCGGATAATATGAGCTGCGGTATCCTGCTGCAGGATATCGAAGGCACGCGTAGCTGAGGACTGCATATCGTTGGCAAACTGCGTCATTTTTCCTTGGGTGGTATTGGGTGCAATCACGTAGGCGTATTTACCAGAGGAAGGTGCATTGCCATGATCGATAAAGGCATTGGCGAAATCACCGGTGGTGGTGGCCGATGAACCCGATTGATCGGGACTGGTTTGAGATCGCCGTTCCACATGAATGGTATTGCCGGGCAGCACATAGTACCCTGTTTTAAACGCATCGATGAGCCAATGGGGATCGGCGATGCTGAGGTCTTCCGATTGTGAAGTCCCCGTTTTTGTTGCTCCATCTACCAGGGTTGGACTGGAGGACGAAGGTAATGCAGTCTGGTACAGGGTGGTGATGGTTTTATGAGCACCATCGTTGTTATTTACATTACTGCCCAGGCAAACGATTTTATCCCCAAAACAAAACATGGATTTGCGGAATACAAAGCTTGGATTATGGGTAGATGTGGCATCCGTTTGTTTAAATGTTAAGCCGAACATGCCATAATCGCCATGGAGGTTATCCAGAATTACATCAGAAGGAGCATTGGGCGCTGGTGTACCAAATTTTACCCCACCGGCAAAGTTGTAGGTGTTTTTTTCAGCCAAAAAATTCATCGAAGTTGGTAAAACAAGGCTGCTAAAGGGGAGCAGGATGGTGGTAGTACCAGGTGCTTTGTTCCAGTCCCAACCCGTGGAAGTTAAACCACTGGCTGCAAGTCCCCCGGGATACATAATTTCCACGGCTCCATAGCTTTGATATCTCCCATACCGGTTGGCGCCGGTATAGATTTCTGTGCCCCAGAAATAGTTGTTGATGCCTTTTATCGTGGCTGCCCAATTATCTCGCCTGTACATGGCTACGGGGCTGTAGTTCATTTGCCAGAAGCCCGAAGGAAAGGGTTCGGCCGGGATGCCCGAAGGTGGCCTATCTACTCCATATATGCGGGTACGCATGCCGGCAACGATAGGGTCAATGGTAGTATTCATGATTTCACCACCAATTTGTGCCATCCGGGTAAAGAAGCCGCCTGAAAAGGTAATGGGTGAGAAAAATGTATGCCTGCCGGTCAGGCTGTTCGCAAATTGAATAGTATTGCACATTAAATACTGCGCATACACCACTTTTCTCAAGTTTTCATAGGCTTCGGCATCTATCAGGAAGTTGGTGCCCCTGAATGTGTATAATACCGGGTCTATTATTGCCTGGAAAGAATAACTGTAGGAATTGTAATGTCCATAATGGTGAAAAGCAGTTCCATCGGGCTTCATGCCGTCTGTGTTTCCTTTTTGATTTTTTAAAAATTTCTCAATGTACAATTTAAGGCGCTGGAGATCCTGTACTGCATGTGCGTCATCCGGACTAAATAAAATAACACATAAAAAAGCATCCTGCAATACGTAAAAATTATCTTCATCAAAAAGCCCATTTGTGTTTTCGTCCCAACCCAGGTTCATCCCCATGCTCCATTTCAGCCAGTCCCATAGCTTGTATTTTAATTCATCATCCACAAAATCCTCAGCATTAATTAGAGCGTTATAGAATGCCATATCATCATATCCCCACGAATTTCCGGCAAACCACCTGCCACTGCCCCCCGCGATACCGTCATCCAGCATGAGCCTCAGAATGTTAATTGCTTTATCCCTGCTATCGGTATTGTTGTTGTGTATATAACTCCTGGTAAAGGTGGCGAACATATTGGCAATTTCTGATAAATCGGAGATGTCTTTCCCTTTAATGAGGGTATTGTCCAGCACTATGTTATAGGTAGCGTATTGGGCATTGGCCTCACTTAGTTCCGATGAAGAAGGTGCGGTTCCGCGGCCAATATCTTTAATACGTTGACGTATAAGGGCCAGGTCACTTATCTCTTTAGCTGTCGGTGAGCTCAATGCAACCGTTGGGGTAAGGGTGTCCAGTTGGTGAAAAAAATCGCTGGAATAATAAGGCTCAGTGGCCAATGCAGATAAGTCGGGCATCTGCCTGTCGGCATACTTCATTTCGGAAGTGCGCATGTATTGGATATTGTCGATAAATATTGTTCCGCTACCCGATAGTGGTGCAAGGATATGAATCTGCACCACGTTCCACCAGTATTTGTCATACGTGACCAGTTCTTTTATCATATCGTGGCGATAACTGCGCTGCAGCTTTCTCCACCCTTCATAATTAATGTTAAACCGGAAACGGAATTGGTACACATCCCGTTTACTTAAAAATTTCACATCGAATGTATCGGTAGATGGAGTTTCATTATGCTCCCACATCTCGAAATGATTCTGGCCACAAATCAACAAATTGTCGTCAATATATTTTTGTTCCTGGGCATCAAGATCAATAATAAGGGTGTCGCCGGCCTGCCAATCCCATTGCAATGATTGTGTGCCTAACCGGTAATGTTTGTCGCTTATGGAAAGGGAGCCTGTTGCAACACTGTAATTAGCAGGAACGTTGTTCTCGAGATCGGGCTGGGTATAGCCAACAGTTTGTAGCAACAGGATAAAAAAGAAAAAGAACAATACCTTTTTGAGATATGGAAAACAACGGTTAATAGTAAATTTTGCCGACCCTGAAATACCGGCCGATTGAGCAGATGATGGATATGATAGGCA
>DASUFG010000426.1:0-5383 GCA_036274715.1 Agriterribacter sp. | reverse complement strand
TGTTGTTACATGATCACCAGTACGGCAAAATCAGGGCATTGGTAAGAAAGCCCTTACCTATCATGCACCCGAAGCTTGAAGTAAAGGTTACCGATTTCGGTGATGCAGGAAGTTACCGGTCATCATTAGGCGAAGGAGATGTGATTTTTTGTTGTATAGGTACTACCATGAAAAAAGTAAAAGGCGATAAGGCACTATATCGGCAGATTGATATGGATATTCCCGTACGCGCAGCGCAATACGGACTGGATAACGGATTTTCACAGTACCTGCTGGTGTCCGCCATTGGCGCTAATGCAACAGCTTCCAATTTTTACCTGCAGTTAAAAGGCAGTGTGGAGGATGCGATCATCACGATGCCTTACGCCGCTGTACATATTTTTCGTCCCTCCCTTTTGCTAGGCGATCGCGAAGAGCACCGGCGGGGTGAAAGCATGGCCCGGTCGATCATGCCGCTGTTTTCTATGTTGATGGCAGGGTCATTAAAAAAATACAAACCGGTCCAGGCCTTGGATGTAGCTAAAGCTATGCTGGCGGCTTCCAAAACAGGCAATACGGGAACTAACATATACGAATACCCGGAAATAAAGATGCTTGCCGGTTGATATCGTACTTTTGCATCATCAAAAGATGATTGAACCATGAATAAACCAATCCGCTGGGGAATTTTAGGCTTTGGGCGCATAGCACAAAAATTTGCAGCCGACCTTCGGTGTACAGATAATGCCTCGCTTTTTGCCATAGCCTCACGCAGTAGGGTAAATGCAGCCACTATTGCTGAACAGTTTCCGGTAACGCAGGTATACGACAATTATGAAGCGCTGGTGCAAAACCCCGCGGTAGATGTGGTATACATTGCTACCCCGCACGGCTTGCATTACGAACATGTCATGCTTTGTCTTACACATGGCAAGGCCGTGCTATGTGAAAAAGCTTTTGCACTAAATGCGGCGCAGGCAAAGAAAATGATTGCAACAGCAAAAGTGAACAAGTTGTTTTTGATGGAAGCGCTATGGTCGAAATTTACGCCGCCCTATCAAAAAACGATGGATATGATCAGGGCAGGAAAATTAGGTGAGATCAGGAATGTGCTGATCAATTTCGGTTTCATTCCGCAGGCTCCTGTGGCAGACCGGATTTTTAGCCCGGTTTTGGGCGGTGGCACTTTGCTTGATATTGGCATTTACAATGTGTTTTATGCGCTATCCGTATTGGGAAAGCCAGATAACATTGAGGCATCGATGACACCTGCTGCTAGTGGCGTTGATGAGCAATGCGCTGTGTTGTTCAGGTATAACAACGGCGCAATGGCACAGCTGTTCTCTTCTTTTTGCACCCACCTGGCAACGGAGGCGGATATCAGCGGCAATAAAGGAAGGATACGTCTTACCCATCGTTTTTATACTCCTGAAACAACTATTGCATTTTATCCGGGAAGAGCCGACAGCAAAGAAGAAATTTCAGTTCCTAAGGGTAATGGATTCGGCTATCATTATGAAGCGCAGCATGTGGGCCAATGTATGCTTAATGGGGTAACAGAAAGCCCGGTAATGACCCATGCGGATACCATTTTATTGATGGAAACCCTGGATGAAATCAGAAAAAAAGCAGGGATTACATACCCTGCTGATTAAATGATCCGATATTTTTTATGGATATCTTGTTAGTAGGCCTGTGCAAACAACACTCTTCTGTTACTGGGATTGCCGGTTAAAATACATTTACCCTGCTCGTCAGCAGCATCTAAAGGAATGCAGCGGATGGAAGCTTTTGTTTGCTCTTTAATTTTTTCTTCGGTTTCGGGGGTGCCGTCCCAATGCGCAGAAACAAAACCGCCTTTATTGCTAATCAGGTCAACAAATTCGTCCCAGGTATCGGCCGGCGTAATGCGTTCTTCGCGAAAGGCTTTGGCTTTGTTAAACATATCCTGCTGTATTTGATCAAGCAAGCCAGCAATACGGATCGTCAATCCATCTATGCTAACGCTTACTTTTTCCCGGGTATCCCGGCGGGCTATTTCAACAGTATTGTTTTCAATATCCCTTGCTCCAATGGCGATACGAACCGGAACTCCTTTTTTCTCGTATTCGGCAAATTTCCAGCCGGGTCGGTTGTTGTCGTTATCGTCGTATTTTGCTCTTATGCCGGCCAGTTTCAATTCCTGTAAAAGCGATTTTACTTTAGTATCAATGATTTCTTTCTGTTCGTCGCCCTTGTAAATAGGCACCACCACCACCTGGAAAGGGGCAATTTTTGGCGGCATTACCAAGCCCTCATCATCGCTGTGCGCCATTACCAAGGCGCCGATTAAACGGGTAGAAACTCCCCAGGAAGTAGCCCAAACAAATTCCTGCTTGTTTTCTTTGTTTAAAAACTGCACGTCGAAGGCTTTGGCGAAATTTTGCCCTAAAAAATGCGACGTTCCCGCCTGCAACGCTTTCCCATCCTGCATCAGTGCTTCAATGCAATACGTATCCAAAGCGCCTGCAAATCTTTCGCTGGCTGTTTTTACTCCTTTGATCACCGGGAGGGCCATCCAGTTTTCTACAAAATCGGCGTATACATCCAGCATGCGCACTGTTTCTTCCACCGCTTCCTGCTGGGTGGCATGGGCGGTATGGCCTTCCTGCCATAAGAATTCTGTAGTGCGTAAAAAGAGGCGGGTCCGCATTTCCCAGCGCACCACATTCGCCCATTGATTTACCAATATCGGGAGATCCCGGTACGACTGTATCCATGTTTTGTACGTGCTCCAGATGATGGCTTCACTGGTAGGGCGCACCACCAGTTCTTCTTCTAATTTTGCTTCCGGGTCTACAATTAATTTTCCTTTGTTTTCGGGATCATTTTTGAGGCGGTAATGAGTTACAATGGCGCATTCTTTTGCAAAACCTTCCGCATTTTTTTCTTCCGCTTCAAAAAGACTTTTAGGAACAAAGAGTGGAAAATATGCATTTACATGCCCGGTTTCCTTAAACATTTTGTCCAGTTGATCGCGCATATTTTCCCATAACGTAAAACCATAGGGCTTGATCACCATACAACCTCGTACCGCGGAATAATCCGCCAATCCACCCTTTATAACAAGGTCATTATACCATTGCGCGTAATCCTGCGACCTTGATGTGATTTCTTTACTCATAATTTTTTAAAATAATATGTTTCTGCCTCCTACTCCAGCCTTAAATCCACTTTGGATAGATTAAATGCGGTAGGTGATTTTCAATACATTTAACAGACAGATTGCCGCAAATGTAGTAACTTCATGGTTTAAAAGTCTAAAACCCCAAGATATGAATACCAGAATTTTATTTATGGCAGCGGCCGTGATTGGGTTAGGTAGTTGCTCAACGATGTACAGGTCTGGACAAACGCCCGATGATGTATATTTTTCGCCAGCTCCTGCATACCAGCAACGTGTTGCATCGTCGAATGATAACAACAATGATGAAAATACAGATGGCAACGATACCAATGAATACCTGGATGTTCAAACCGAACAGGATCGTTCTGCATACAACAGTGAAGATAACTACCTGCGCATGAAAGTGAGGAACCCATCACTTTGGTCTTCTATAGATTACATGTACTCACCTTATTCTTATGGAACAGGATTTAGTTTTGGAATGGGGTATTATAATCCTTATTCCTTTAATCAACCTTATTTCGATTATGCGATGGGATTTGGCTGGGGTGGTATCTATAGTCCCTTTTACAACCCTTATTACGGTTTTTATCATCCCTGGTACGGATATGGTGGCTATTACGGACATTCCTATTATCCTGGCGGGGTTTATGGCAAACCAGGCACTATAAAACCGGAAGCAAGCTACAGTCCCAGAACAACCAATCTCGGTAGTTATGGGAGAACGCGCAATGCAGAATTCAGCAATAGTGCTAATAAGCCGGTGAGAGTATTCGGAAACAGTAATAATAATAATTATGTAAACCCGAGGTCTTCATCTGGCAGCACCAGTCCAAGAAGAACATTTAATACCGAAGGCAACAACAGCAGGCCCAGCAGAACTTTTGATAATAATAGCAGCAATTCTTCTCCGAGGTATAGCCCAAGTTCAAATTCAGGATCATCTGGTAACAGGAGTAGTGGCGGTGGCGGTAGTGCCCCTTCGCGTGCACCCGGAAGAGGTGGCAGGTAAACTCACCAGCATTTAACTTTTTAATTATATTACTATACCAAGAGAGCGGGTTGCCGCTCTTTTTGGTATAATAACCTTTAATTTCTTTGATGGTAAACCTTTTCAACATGAGAAAAATATTCCTTTTAACAGGCTTGTTATTTTCATTTTCTATTTTGTTTGCACAGGAGCCTGTGGATGCTGTACGGTTTTCGTGGTTAACACCACAGGGAACGGCACGAACCCAGGCCTTAGGCGGGGCTATAATAGGTTTGGGCGGAGATATTACCGCGCTTAATGCTAACCCTGCCGGGCTGGGACTATACAAAACGAGTGAGTTGGTGCTTACACCGGGATATACCTTCAATAATACTAAAAGCTCCTACAGGGGGTCGTCTGCAACCGATAGCAAAAGCAGTTTTAATTATGGACCTGTTGGGGTGATATGGGGCATGCCATCGCGTAGCGCCGACAGCAAATGGAAAAACGTGAGTATTGGCTTGTCGTTGAGCAAGATGGCAGATTTTAACAGCAAGGTATACGTTGATGGTAACAATAACCAAAGTTCTTTTTCCGAAAAATATCTTGATCAGCTTATTAGCGGGAATGTTACAAACCCCGATGATGCTGCCACGAACTATCCTTATGGAGCCAGTTTGGGTATCAATACATACCTCATAGATCCGACCTATGACGCCAATGATAATTTAACCGGCTATGCCAGCAATTCGAGCGTTGCTACAGGGGTAAAACAACAACAAAATATAGATAGCAAAGGAAGTATAGCAGATTTCAGTATGGGTGTAGGAGGTAATTACAAGGATGTATTTTATGTTGGAGGTTCCATTAACATCAATACCTTAAAATATACACGTAACAGCAGTTTCAGGGAAGCGGATGCTACAAGTGACGGCAATAATGATTTTAATTATTTTGTTGCCGACGATTATTTGAGTACCGACGGAGTTGGTATAACTATTAAAGTGGGTGTAATCTTTAAGCCCGTCGATGCCCTTCGCGTTGGTATTAATTTTCACAGTCCCTCCTGGTATACTTTTAATGACACTTACAACTCCGCACTTACCACCGATACCGAAGGCTATGCGGGTGTTCGGTCGCAAAGCTCCCTGGATTTGAATGACGGCTATTCGGGTGAATATAGTTACGGGTATAACAGTCCTATGCGTGTGGGTGCGGGACTGGCTTATATATTTGGAACCCAGGAGGACGTAAGTTCACAAAAAGGG
>DASUFG010000425.1:0-11338 GCA_036274715.1 Agriterribacter sp. | reverse complement strand
GTATGCCTTGATTCAAACCACACACACGAACACGTGCTGGCTGAGCTAAACCTATATTCCCGGTTTGTGACCGCGGGTTCCTATATTGTTGTTTTCGATACCATTGTTGAACATCTTCCGGAAGATTATTTACCTGGACATAAACGTCCCTGGGGTGTAGGTGATAATCCTCTGACTGCAGTACACAGCTTTCTTGAGGCCAATAATAATTTCCAAATTGACCATTCCATTAATCATAAATTGCTGATTGGAGTTGCCCCGGATGGCTATTTAAAAAGAGTTAGATGATGAACTATCGTTTCTCCATAATCATACCCACACGCAGCAGAGCCGATGTGCTGAAATGGTCGTTGAAAACATGCGTAATGCAGGAGTACGATAATCTTGAAATTATTGTTTCCGATAATTTCAGCGAGGATGACACAAAGGAAGTAGTGGCTTCCTATAAAGATGGCAGGATAAAATATTACAACACAGGTGAGCGGATGAGCATGTCGCATAACTGGGAATTTGCATTGAGCAAAGCCACCGGCGATTATGTTACTGTTTTAGGCGACGATGATGGGTTCTTACCCGGCGCAATCGTTCAAATCAATAAACTCCTAAACAACACTCATGCAGATGCCATTTGCTGGCATCAATCAAGGTATTTTTGGCCCAACAGTCCAATGTTCCCCCACGAATTGAGAATGATTATGAGGGATAGAATTGTTACCCTCAATGCCTTAGAAAACTTCAGGAAAGTGGTTAACCACCAAAGGCATTATTCCACTACTCCCTGGTTATACAGCGGGTTCGTGAAAAAAGAAGTTATCCAAAAAGTAAAAGAGAAAAGTAACGGGATTTTTTTTCATTCCATGATTCCTGATGTATACTCAGGGTTGGCGATTGCCACACAGATCAAAACCTATATATACTCTACCGGACCATTCAGCATCGCAGGAAACTCATCCCATAGCAACGGACTATCAAGCATCAGCAGTACCGAAAAGGACAGGAAAAATTTCAATGTATTTCTTTCGGAAAACCCGATACCTTTTCACCCATCTTTGGAACTTATTGCATCAGCGTTACCCTTGTTAGTCGCAGAAAGTGCATTGCAGGTATTTGACTTAAAACTGATCACAGATAAGGAATACTATCCGGATTTAAGACGAACGCTTAGGGTCTGCTTTGCAGAAGCATTGCATAAGGAAGAAACAATGATGCAGCGGGAAATAAGTGGACTCAGGAAAATTGCGGAAAAAAATAATATTGATTGGAAAGAAATAACGGGGCAATTGACCGCGCCAACTTCCATGAGAAAAAAGGTAAATTCCCTGAAATACAATATCAGGTTCGGCCTCATGGGAAAAGTAATAAACGGCGATAAAGCCGGTTTAAAAAATATTTATGATGCCGCTATCCTGCATGATAAAATATGGAGAAGCCAGTCGAGGTTCGTTTTTAATATGGTAAGGAAATTGTCGGAGGTAGTAAATGGAAAATAATGTTTGTTCATTGCTGTCGACTAAAATATGTAACTGGTGAAAACATCCTTTATTGTAAAATGGTATGATATATTCATAAATCCCTTTTATTTTACACGTAAGGGACTGTACAACTCATTACACAAATTCGCCCCAAAACTCAAAGGACAGTTGCTCGACTTCGGGTGCGGTTCGAAACCTTATCAACCACTATTTGTTAGTTGCGATTCCTATTTAGGACTTGATATGGAGAATCCAGGACACCCGCATATCAATGAAAAAATAGATGTATTTTATGATGGAAAGAATATCCCTTTTGCAGCAGATCATTTTGACAGTGTGTTCTGTTCGGAAGTAATGGAACATGTTTTTAACCCGGATGAAATTATTGCAGAAATCTGCAGGGTAATGAAACCCGGGGGGCAATTATTGTTAACCTGTCCTTTTGTTTGGGCAGAACACGAAGTGCCATACGACTATGCGCGATACAGTAGTTTCGGAATAAAACACCTGCTCGAAAAAAATGGGTTTAAGGTATTGCTGCAAAAAAAAGAAGGGCATTTTACAGAGGTTATTATACAACAAATCATATTTTATATTTTCTGCCTGCTTCCCAAAAGGCCGGCTTTATTGTACTTATTCTTACACCAGATATTTATACTGCCCTTCGTCATTACAGGACTCCTTTTAAATCTGCTCCCTGGCTCTGCATTAAAACGAAAGGAATTATACCACAGCAATATTGTTCTTGCAACAAAAGCCGGATAGTCCATTCTGAATGTTAGGTTGGCTTTCAGAGCCCGATTCAGCTTTGAACTTTTTCTAATAAAATACTTCTATAGGTTTCGCAAAACGCTCTTTTACTGAATTTCTGTGCTGCTATTTCCCGGTTACACTGTCCAAGCTTTTCAATCAAATCGGGGGTGTTGATAAGTTGCCGAAGCAAGGCCACTCCTTCCAAAACAATATCATCTTCGTTGGTGGACATGATTAACATGCCATTTTTCATGTGCTCAATGTAATCCGGAATGCCATTAACGGCAGTAGATAACACTACCTTTCCGTAAGCCATCATCGTCATTACAACTATAGGTAACCCCTCAAAGGCAGATGTAAGTATTAATACGTCTGATTGCCTGTATATCGAATCCATCAATGCTTCATCCTTTACATTTCCATAGAAACTACAGTAAGGATAATCATCGACGTTTATCATATTTTCCACATCGCCCACAAAAGAAAAATGAATGGCATCTCCCGAATCGTGCATTCTTTTAGCAATTTCTGCGATTAAGTGTATTCTTTTTTGAGGAGCACCCCTTCCTATAAACACCACTTCCATTATTGCATTCTTTACCCTTTCATCATCGGGGATATCAATAGCATTGTCAATAAACAACAACCGCTTGTACAATGCTTTAGCTATTCCGTTTTGATCGTATTGTTCGATCACCAGCTTTTTTAAGGCCAGTGTGCTAAAAATTCTCAGGTCAATGCGATCAACAAGTCCAATATTATAAGGTAGCCAGGTTGCTAAATGGCTTAGTTCAATACAACGTGCGCTTTGCTTCACGTGTGGCAGCATTTTATAGAAAAACATGCACTCGCCCCCAAATAAAACAGGGCTGTTGTTTTTGTTAATCCAGGAAGCGATAACGCCCCTGAAAAAGAAGTTTACAAAATGAAAAACCTTATAATCAATGTATCGATGCAGGTCAATGACCCTCACCCCTTCTATCCTGAACTTGTCTTCAAACTGGTTATTCTTTGGCTTTTTAGAAAAAATAACAAGTGGCTTAGCATCCTTCACGCATTGTACAATATCAATGTTAACCTTGGGCGAACCGCCAATATCCGCATTAGGGAAAAAGAGAAATAAATGATGCTGCGTTCTTAAAGGAAAAAAAATACCGAATAGTTTTCCTAATACTACAAATGGCGACATGAGTGCCCGTTCAACCGCGAATTTTCGTTTTGCCTGTTTGTAAGTCATTTGTGGCGAAGTACTTATTGATAACGGATGTCAAATAATTTTCGTCAAATGTAATGTTAAGTTTGTCAATAACATCCTTAGCAACAGAAACGTCAATTTCAGGCAGGCTATACTTCTCAACCACTGCGTAATTTCCTTTTTTGCCGGTAAAGCGTTCAATGGCAGCTACGATATCCAACACACTATAATTAACAGGGTTGGCAACATTAATTATTTTATTGGCTAAATAGTCCTCCATAATAGTATGGTTACAAATCGCAAAGGCATCGTCAATATCAATGATATTCCTGTGCGCATTTTTCCATAAGTAAAAAAAATCACCGGACAGGATATGTTGAACAAAAAAATTCAATACTGTGTGCGTATTTGTTGAATGACCAGCGAGGTTTGAGACCCGGAAAATAAAATAATGCTTATGGTTTTCGGCAATAATCTTCTCCACCATCAATTTATGCTTCACATAGGCGGTTTCCTTTAATCCGTTATCGTACACACTACAGGTGCTGAAATAAACAAATACTTTACCTTCATTTTGTTCCAGGGTTTGCATTAATAGTTCTCTTTCCCTGTTAAATAATTCAGCATTCAAATTAGTAGAATCAGAAACACCCGATGCGAAAATAACATACCGATTATTCTCCCTGTAAGCATCAAAAGCTCTTGCTACCAATCCATTGCCTATTACCATATATCCCTTATTAAAAAATGTAAATGTATGCCTCAGCAACAAATAAAATACACAATTAAACAAAAAAGCATCTGCTGTAGCAAACAACAGATGCTTAAAAGCAATAAAAACAAACTGTACTGAGATTACAGGGCGATGGCCTAATGTTACTTAATCCCTTCTCGCCACCGAGCTAGCCCCGCTGCTTTTGATGTTGCGGGTTAAACCATCGCCTTTGTAATAAATGTCACTCGCGCCGCTGGCGTTGGCCGTAAGTTCTTTAGTAACCGTTATCTGTATATCACTCGCACCGCTGGCGGATGCTTCGCAATAGTCTGTAACCAAATCATAGCCCTTCACATCACTGGCGCCGCTGACTGATATTTTTACATGTTGAGCCCTTCCACTAATTCGGGCATCGGAGCTGCCGCTCTGGTCGAGTACCAGTTCGCTTACATTAACCGCTCCTTTAAAATCACTGGAGCCGGATATGTATATTTTTAACGCATCGGTTTTCATCACGCCATTCACAAATACATCCGAAGCGCCGGCAGCCGTTAACTTATGAATGGCTTTAAAAGAAACATAAGCCTTCAGCTTCTTGTCGCCACTGGCCCAATGCAACCCGTTGTCGTTATAATAAATTTTGAGTTCGCCGTTCTTCACCTCGGTAATAATCCGGTCGCGGTATTTAACATCCGAAGCGCTAACCACTACCACTTCTTCATCGCTCTGCGACAAATACAGGTCTACAGAACCCGAAACCGATATCGCGTGATAAGATTCGGTCAATGACCTGGGCTGAGCATTTTTATCGTTCACGAAAATTTTTTCATCCTGGGCCACGACACTTGCTGCCAATGCAAGGCACAGCGTAAAACATAGTAATTTCTTCATTGGAAAATAGTTAATGAGTTAAATATCAACTCCTGAAAAACGTGCAGGTTTTAAAGGAGATTTCTTTGTTTTTTACTCCACAACCACCGGTATCTAAACCTTCTTTTCCAGGATTAAAGTGAATACCCCGGTTGTACGGCTATAGTACGATTGTGCAAAGCAAAAGTTACAGAATTTGGAAAATATTCTGAATCTCCTTTAACTTTGCAGCACAAACCGTGGTTAAAATATTTTTAACCTCAGAGATTCCCGGGGTGTTTTGTTCCACCAGTTGGTTGGACAAGACTGAGATTAAACCCGTAGAACCTGATCAGGGTAATGCCTGCGCAGGGAAGGATGAGTCCTCACATCTCTCCTTTCCTGTTTTTGTAAATCCGGACAACGACCAGTGAGTGCATTAATAAATGATGAATATGCACGTCTGAAGCCGACAACAAAAACAGAATTGAAAAAATTATTTTTTATGGCAATTGTGCTGGCTAGCTTTTTGGCGGCATCTGCCCAGCACTCCATTAACGGGATTTTGGTAGAAAAAGAATCGAAACAGCCCATTCCAAATGCTTCCGTCACGCTTTCCAACAATCAATCTGTTATTTCGGATGAGAGTGGAAATTTCCGTTTTAGCAACGTAAAAAATGGTGTTTACACATTGACGGTAAGTTCCATTGAATGTAAGTCGGTAAAGGAAAGGATAGAAGTCCCCCTATCTTCTCGTCTAACCATTTCCCTGGAAAAAATCAACCTGATGCTCCAGCCCATTGAAATAAAGGGGGTTCGTGCTGCAGAACGGTCGCCGTTTGCAAAAAGCAACCTGTCGAAAAAACAAATAGAAAACGTAAATAATGGACAGGATCTGCCCTTTGTGTTAAACCAACTTCCTTCAGTATTGGCAAATTCCGATGCGGGCAATGGTGTTGGTTATACCGGTATACGTATACGGGGCACGGATGCAACCCGAATCAATGTAACCCTTAATGGCATTCCCTACAATGATGCGGAATCGCAGGGAAGCTTTTTTGTTGACCTGCCCGACATTGCTTCATCGGCTAACAGCATACAGGTGCAGCGGGGCGTAGGCACCAGCAGCAATGGTTCAGGAGCATTCGGGGCTACCATTAACATGAGCACCAACGAGTTTATTGAGAAATCCTATGCAGAAAGCAACAATAGCTATGGCTCTTTTAACACCTGGAAAAATACCCTAAAAGCAGGTACAGGATTAATAGATGGCCGTTTTACGGTTGATGCGCGTTTGTCATCGATACGAAGCGATGGTTATATTGACAGGGCAAGCAGCGACCTGAAATCGTTTTACGTTTCTTCCGCCTATTTTTCAGATAAATCCTCTGTGCGGCTTAATGTTTTTTCAGGAAAAGAAAAAACATACCAGGCCTGGAATGGAGTACCTGAAAGTTTATTACAAACAGACAGAACCTACAATTCTGCAGGATCGGAAAAACCCGGTGATCCCTACGATAATGAGACCGATAATTACCAGCAGGATCATTACCAGTTATTTTATAACCAGGGTATTAATGACAGGTTCAGTTTTAATATCGCGGGATTTCTTAGCAGGGGTAAGGGATATTACGAACAGTACAAGGCTTCCCAATCGTTTTCCGATTTGGGGTTGCCGAATCCAGCGATTGGCGATTCAATAATAACCCAAACCGACCTGGTGCGGCAGTTATGGCTGGATAATTACTATTATGGTGGAATATTTTCTCTTCAGTATAAAAATAAAGGAACGCAATGGATAACCGGTGGTGGATGGAACCGCTACGACGGAGGCCACTACGGAAGAATTATTTGGGCACAGGTGGGCATACCAAAAGATTATGAATGGTATAACCTAAACGCTTTTAAAACTGATTTCAACATGTATGGCAAACTACAGCAACAACTAACGCAGCACCTGGAGATATTTGGTGATTTGCAATACCGGAATGTAAGATACCGGTTGAATGGTTTCAGGGACAATCCTTCGCTGATTGTTGATAATACCTATCATTTTCTGAATCCCAAAGCGGGTGTCAGTTATGCCAAACAAAACTGGTTTGGATATTTTTCGTATGCGTTAGCCAATAAAGAACCAAACCGGGATGATTTTGAGGCGGGCACCGAACAACAGCCACAGTATGAAACTTTGCACGATTTTGAACTGGGCATTGAACAAAAAAACTATCGTTTTAACTGGGGCGCTACTTTATATTACATGAAATACCGCAACCAATTGGTATTAACCGGTAAAATAAACGATGTTGGTGCATATGCCCGTACCAATATACCCGACAGCTACCGGATGGGTGTTGAATTACAGGCGCATTGGCAGCCGTTCCATTGGATTAATGCATCAGGAAACATTGCATTCAGCAGCAATAAGGTAAAAAACTTTGTAACCTGGTATGATGATTATGACAATGGAAGCCAGAAGGCTGAATCATTTACAGAAACTGATATTTCATTTTCTCCACCAGTAATCGGTAGCGGATCAATCAATTTTTTCCCCTTTAGCAATTGGGAAATCAGTTTGCCGGGAAAATACGCTGGTAAGCAATATTTGGATAATACAAGCAATGAAGACCGGAAACTGAATGCCTTTTATGTGCAGGATTTCAGAACTATCTATACACTAAGAGAATTATTGTTCAGTGAAATTAATCTTGTAGTGCAGGTGAACAATATTTTCGACAAAAAATATGAGCCCAACGGGTATACCTACAGCTATTACTACGGGGGATCTCTAACCACTGAAAATTATTATTTCCCGATGGCCGGAAGGAATTTTATGCTGAGTGTGAATGTGAAATTATAATGTTTCCAATTCGTTGTATCCTGCGTCATACGCCAACTATACTTAGCTGATAAAATGCAGCAGCATGTTATTTGAAAACTACTGCTCCCAGGGGAGGCAGGTCAATCGTTATTTCAAAAACACGCTCTTTTTTATCAATCTCAACAGTTTTTATATCCGTATTGATTACGTCGCCTGCTCCCCAGTATTTTTTTGCATCACTATTGAAAATTTCTTTCCATGCTGACTTGCCGTTCACCTGTACTTTCCAATTGCGGTATATTACAGGTGTCATATTTAAAACAACAAGCAATTCCTCGCTGGGATTTTTCCCTTTTCTGCGGTATACGATTACCGACTCCGCCCGGTGATTGAGATCAATCCATTCAAACCCAAAAATATTGAACTGGTTCTCATACATAGCGGGTTCGTTTCTTAATAATTTATTGAGGTCGCTCACACAATCCTTTAATAACCTGTGCGGGTCAAATTCCAGCAAATGCCAGTCTAATTCCGACTTATAATTCCATTCTGATGTTTGTCCAAATTCATCCCCCATAAACAACAATTTGGCGCCCGGGTGCGTAAACATATAGGTGTATAATAATCTAAGGTTGGCAAATTTCTGCCATTCGTCACCCGGCATTTTATAGATCATGGGGCTTTTGCCATGCACTACTTCATCATGGCTAAGAGGAAGCATAAAGTTTTCGTCGTAGAAGTACATCATGCTAAAGGTAAACTTATCCTGGTGGTGCTTCCTGTAAATAGGATCAAACTTAAAATAGTCCAGCGTATCATGCATCCAGCCCATCATCCATTTCATACCGAAACCCAGTCCCCCCGCAAAAGTGGGCTTGCTTACGCCGGGCCAATCGGTTGCTTCTTCGGCAATGGTTTGCACATCGGGAAAATCCCTGAAAATAGTTTCATTCAGATCTTTAATAAAAGCAATTGCTTCGAGATTGCCATCGCCTCCGTATTCGTTGGGTTCCCATTGCCCGGTGGTACGGGAATAATTCAATTTGAGCATGGAACTTACGGCGTCAACGCGAATACCGTCTGCATGATATTTGTCGAACCAATATCTCGCGCTGCTGATCAGGAATGATTTTACCTCACCGCGCTTATAGTTGAATATATAGCTGTTCCAGTCGGGATGAAATCCCTTGCGCATATCTGCGTATTCATAAGTATGGGTTCCATCAAACATAAATAATCCATGCGCATCGTAGGGATAATGAGAAGGTACCCAATCCAAAATAACGCCAATGCCTGCCTGGTGCAAGGCGTCCACCAGGCTCATAAAGCCCTGCGGTTCTCCAAACCTTGACGTGGGGGCAAAATAACCAGCGCCCTGGTATCCCCATGATCCATCAAAAGGATGCTCCATGATGGGCATCAACTCCACATGAGTAAATCCTGTTTCTTTAATATACGGTACCAAATGTTCCTGTATCTGGGCATAGCTATTATAGCTTTCTTCATCGTTTTTGTCAGGACGCATCCAGCTGGTTAAATGCACTTCGTATACGCTCCAGGGTGCTTCCAGGGAATTGTTGTTTTTCCTGGATTTCATCCACTCGCTATCCCTCCACTCATAATTCAAATCCCAGGTAATGGACGCCGTTGCAGGCCGCCGTTCCCAAAACCAGGCAAATGGGTCGCCTTTATCCTGCCTGCTTCCTTTATACCCATGAATATGGTATTTATATACCTCACCTTTTTGCATGTTGGGAATAAAACCCTCCCATATGCCTGAATGATCAAGCCTTACATACAAAGGATGGGTTTCGTTATCCCAATCATTGAAGTTTCCTTTTACGGAAATGTAAGATGCATTGGGAGCCCAAACTGCAAAATAATAGCCATCCGTGTCAAGGACCCTGGCAGGCCTGGAACCAAAGAGTTTATACAGGTTATAGTGGGTGCCCTGCTGAAAATTCTGTATGTCTTCGTCGGTGAACAGAGAATAATTCCACACTTTTTTTGTGCTGTCTACAAAATGAATATCCTCATATCTTTTGCCTTTAGTCACATTAAGGGGCTCGCTCATCACATTTTTTGTGTTGGTTGAAGATGATTGCTTTTTTTTATGCTGTGTATCTTTTTTCTTAATACTACGATTTTCTTTATTAGCAACCGCATCTTTTTTTATGGATTTTTTTGGAGTAGGCATCATCGTGAGTATTAAGTTAATACTGATTTTAACGTAAGATTAAAGTCTTACCCCTTCAATTTAAGATTATTTAGTAGATTTTTATATATAATAATTACCCATCCTTTCAAACAACCATGCTAAAACTACCCGCCTTCTTCCTGATTGTGTTTTGCTCTCTCCAGAATTGCTATTCACAGGATGGCGCCATTACTGGTACTATAACAGACACAACAAACCAGAAAAAACTCCAGAATGCTGTTATTGCATTGATGAAAAAAGAGGATTCAACGCTATATAAATTTACCAGGAGCGACAAAAATGGCGCTTTTGTTTTGTCGGCATTGCCTGAAAACAAATATTTCTTCATTATTTCTTATCCTGGTTTTGCAGACTATGTAGATGATGTGGAAATACAACCGGGAAGCACGATTCACCTGGGCGCTATTAATCTTACCAATAAAAGTCTTTTGCTGAAAGAAATTGTTATCCGGCAAAACAACGCTATCCGAATCAAAGGCGATACCACCGAATTTGCAGCAGATAGCTTTGCGGTAAGGGCCAATGCCAGTGCGGAAGACTTACTAAAAGTATTGCCGGGCATACAGGTAGACAAAAACGGCAAGATCATAGCGCAGGGACAGGAGGTTCAGAAAGTTTTGGTAGATGGAGAAGAGTTTTTTAGCGATGACCCTACTGTAGCCACCAGAAATATAAGGGCAGACGCAGTAGACAAGGTACAGGTATATGATAAAAAGAGTGACCAGGCTGCATTTACAGGCATTGACGATGGAGAGAAAACCAAGACAATCAATCTTAAACTCAAAGAAGATAAGAAAAATGGTTATTTCGGAAAAGTAAGCGCGGGTGGTGGTTTAAAGGATAAATTTAACAACGAAGGGATGATTAATTTTTTCAGGGGCAAAAGAAAAATGGCGGCATTCGGCACCATGTCGAATACAGGGCAAACCGGGCTAAATTGGGAGGACAACCGGAAATATGCAGGAACGGAAGATAATTTTGAATACGATGAAAACAACGGTTTCTTTTATTCCTTCGGCGAGAGTGATGCTTTCGAATTTAATGGAAACGGGCTTCCCAAAGCGTGGACAGCAGGCGCACATTATTCGAATAAGTGGAACGACAATAAATATAATCTTAATACCAGTTATTTATATAAAAAGCTGGATGTGCAAGGGTATGGAGAAACAAAAACGCAGTATATATTACCGGATACATTATATTATATCAACCAAATCAACAGCAATTTTTCGCAGCGCGTGCGCAATACATTGGGTGGCAAATACGAAGTGCAACTCGATTCTTCCTCATCCTTAAAATTCACTTTCAGCGGTTATAA
>DASUFG010000424.1:0-6641 GCA_036274715.1 Agriterribacter sp. | reverse complement strand
GTTATAATAACCTGCTTCCATCCTCTCAAATGTTGACGACTGAAATTTAGTGTGACATTTATATAGACGGATGTTTCCAGGGCTCGCGGTAGGGCCTTTTTAAGAGTTGAGTAGCCTCGGGATCGCCCGTGATTTCTCTTTTTACAGGATCATAGATCAATGGCCTGCCAAGTTTCATAGAAAGATTGGCAATAATGCAACTTGCGGTAGAGATATGACCTTCTTCAATATCTGCTACAGGCCTGCTGTTATTCTCAATAGCCTTCAGGAAATCCAGCATGTGCAGGCGGGTTGCAGGAGCTGCATTCAGTTCAATATCCGGTTCCTTTAAATCTTCGGGATATTTTTCCTTTTCATACACCACGTCTTTATGTATTTTTTCTCCCTTCCCTTCGGGAACAAAATCATATTTCATTGTACTGCCGGATAAGGTTCCTTTGTCGCCATACAGTTTAAATGACCAGGGATATTCCGGGTCGGCAGGGGTGCCCCAACTGCGGTGTTGCCAGATGCAGTTCAATCCATCGTACTCAAAAATGGCGGATTGGGTATCGGCTATATTGCTTTTGCCGGTTTTATCAACATAAATGCCACCCGTAGAACTGATGACATTGGGCCAGCCCAGTTGCAGCATCCAGCGAACAGTATCTAGCATATGAACACACATATCGCCCATAATGCCATTACCATATTCCATAAATGCGCGCCACCAGCGCACATGTGGCAGCCCATCATAAGGGCGCATGGGCGCGGGGCCGGTCCACATGTCATAGTCAAAAAAATCAGGCACCGGCTGGATGGGCGGGTTGCCATTGTTGCGCATATGAAAATAGCAACACATTTCAACATGCGATACCTTTCCCAACAAACCCGCCTCCACGATATTTTTCTTAGCATCAATCAGGTGTGGTGTGCTTTTTCGCTGGGTGCCTACCTGCACCACGCGATTGTATTTTCGCGCGGCGGCCACCATTGCTTCCCCCTCCATCACATCAACGCTGATGGGCTTTTGCACGTATACATGGGCGCCCGACCGTATAGCCTCAATGGCCTGCAACGCGTGCCAGTGATCGGGTGAGCCAATCAAAACAATCTCCGGTTTTTGCTCTGCCAGCATCTTCCGGTAATCGCCGTATAATGCCGGTTTTTTATGATTTTGCTGCCGCGCACTCACCATCGCTGCCGCATTCTCCAGCATGTGTTTGTCGGGATCACACAGACCTACTACTTCCACCGGCGTTACCTGCATTAACCGGAACAGGTCACTTTTGCCGTACCAACCGGTACCGATCAGGGCTACACGCCGTGGGTTGGCTGAAGTATAAAAATCCATACCATTGGCTTTTAGGGAGGCGAGCACAAGGGCTGCGGAAGTACCACGTATAAACTGGCGGCGGTTGAAGTTGTTTTGACTCATGCGACAAGATATTTGGAATGAAGTGTAATATCTTAAAGATAACAAGCTTTGTGGTTTTTTCCACCTATAGTTTTTATTTGTAACGGGGTAATTTAATTTAACAAAGAAGAAAGATGAGCCATCCTGGCGCCAAAAATTTGAAAGGACTAACAAGGTTTAAAATAATCGGAATTAATTTTCGTCCGCCCGTTTTACAGCGTCATTTAAGGTGGTGCGGTATACAGCGGTCTGTTGAGCTGGAGCGCCGAAGCATTACAAAAAATAAAATAAGCTAACCTGCATGCACACCTATAAAGTATTTGAAAGGCACTCTTTTGGCGCATGAAGAAAGTGCAACTTACAATTCTTCACAATAATATCCTGCTTTTGTTAAAATCTCTTCCACTGCTGTTCCCGGCAGTTGCTCTGTCTCTATCCGCAGAATATTATCACAGTCGTGCAGGTCAACATTCCAGCGATGAATACTGGGGTGGACGTTCAGATAAGGCTCCACCTCCCGGATGCAAGCGGTATTAGTAAGATTGGTTTTGAAAACAAGTACCTGCATAAGCATTGGTATTTGGTGTGGTGAAAATTTTACGAAAGCATGAGTCATTTAACAAATCATCCTGGCGGGCTGCAAGTGGATGATTTGTTTATTCCGTTGCAGGGGCATCCTGCTGTTTATGTCCCCATCTCATCCCGCAACGGTTCTTCCATTCTGCCTTGAACTTTTCTCTTTCTTCTTCCGACATGGTATTCCATTTTTCCTTCATTTGATGCCGCCATGCGTGCTCGCGGGGGCCACCGCGAAACCCCCTGCCGCCAAAACCTCCAAACAGTATTTTACTTAATAGCAGTATGCCCAGCGCCTGCAAAAAGCTGATGGCTTTCACGCCCAACACCGCTGGCAGTATAGCATTCCACAAAGTCATCACCAGCCATCCAAAGGCCAGCACGGCAACGATGCCAAAGGCACCCATCATTAAAAATTTTCCTGCTCTTGTTCGTTTCATTGTATTTAGTTTTTTAGTTGTGTATTGATCCCGCCGCATCAGCAGCTTAGTTGTTATCGTTGTTAATAATGCAGTAGTTCGTCTTTTAATATTTGCAGCCGTTCTCTCAGGAACAATACTGCATATCGCTTGCGGCTGATCAATGTGGCCACACTTACCCCGGTTGCCTCTGCCATATCTTTAAAGGGGATGTCTTCCATTTCATTTTGAATAAATGCTTCCCTTTGTTCAGCAGGCAACTCATTTAGCGCGAGTTGCAGTTCATCCCAAAACAGGTTCCGGAGATAGGCGATCTCAGGCGTATCATCTTTGGAAGGCATGATCTCTTTCCAGTCAAAACCTTCCTGGTCGCTTGCCGGTTCCAGGTCGTCAAACAATTCCGGTTGTTTTTTACGGTAGCGGTCGGTTATTTTATTTCGTGCCACCCTGAAAAGCCAGCTGGTCACCTGTTCGATAGGTTCGGTGTTACCGGCAAACTGGTAAAATACATCCTGCATGATGTCTTCCGCATCTTCCGTGCTTGCCACCCGTTGCCTGATAAATCCGAACAGCCGATGGCTGTAGGCTTTAATGCTTTGGGTGATGGTTTTGTTTTTTTCTGCAGTCATAGCAGTTAATATCGTCAGCGCTTCATCCATGGGTATACAGGTAGACGGATGAGCAACCGTGATATTTTAAAGTCGAAGGTATTTTTTTTGGAGGAGAAATGTTGGGAGGAGGAAAGTGGTATGCCTTGATTGGGATGGGTTAGGATGGGTTGAGCATTAGATGTCCGACAGTCTTTCGGGTGAGGCACGAAACCTTACCGAGATAGGCTACAGGAAGGAATTTATGTTATTTATGCTGCTTGTCTTCTTTTAGAGGTAATTAAAAAGGCATGCTTAATTTGTAATCCAAAAAAATTTGAATCTTTTATTTCGGCCGCGCCATGTTCGATACTAAAAGCCTGTTGCAGGGCAGGAAGGGCCGGATTAGATTCCTCGATTATAACAATACGAGATATTAATAGAAATTCTTTAGGGGCTAGTTTCTTTTGAATACTTGCCCCTAAATATTTTAAAGCATCTTCTTTGTTGGTAGTTATCCAATCAGCAGCAACGAGGATATCCCACTTGCCCGAAGAATCCTCTCTTAGGAATAATGCAAATAAATCATAAGCACCTTTTTCCTGAGAAGTTTCTTTTTCAATTTCTATTAATTTACTTATTATCTCTTTCATAAAATTTTAATTAAAGACTTTACACTTTTAATCATGAATTCCGCTTCCGTTGAACTTACCTTACCGATAGGATTATATCTGGCTTCGGGATTCCAACTCGCAACGGCAGACCATTCCGCAAAAAGCGTAGTTTTTAACGTTGTTTCAACCCCGGTAAAGGACAAAAGTACATCCAAATCATGTGTTTTTAGGCTTTTAAGTTTTTCAAACTCCTTATTTGTTGATGGAAAACCTGCCCAATTAAGCGTTTTACAAATTTTATGTTTAAGAGCAATTTCTATTGAATATCCACATAAATAAACGGCGCCGTCATAACGACCTGAAGCCAAGAGGGCTTCTGCATCAGCTAGTCGTTCTTCGGCAATAGTTGTTAGGTCCGAAAGGCTCAGCATTCTAAAGTTTTTAATTGTGCACCAATCAGGAATTAATGATATTTAGCCTTATATTTCCGTTTCTTACAACCCTGTTAACCTCCTGATATATTCCCGCGCGTTCAATGCATATTCAAAAGGGTTGGCTTTGGCGGGGTCCTGCTCGGCTTCTACCACCATCCAGCCGGTATAATCGGAAGCCTTTATGGTGTTAAACAGACCAGGAAAATTGATGCAACCTTCCTCATCGCCGGGTACGGTAAATACGCCGTCTTTCACGGCATCTAAAAAACTCATCCGCTTGTCTTTCACTTCCTGAAGCACTTTTGGACGGATATCTTTTAAATGGATATGCGCCGTGCGTGAAATAAATTGATCAAGGCAAACAACGGGGTCTTCTCCCGCAAAATAAAAATGGCCGCAGTCGTAATTGAGGTACACATTTTCGGCATCAGTTTCATTCAGCATCCTTTCTGTTTCCGCCCTGGTTTGTATGCAGGTGCCCATATGGTGATGGAAGGCCAGCTTCATGCCCCTGTCGCGGGCTATTTTGCCGAGTTCATTTAAGCCGTAGGTAAATGTTTTCCATTCTTCATCAGTATTCAACATGCCCTTGCCTTCCAGTACCGGCACATCCTTTTTTCCCTGGCAGCTGTTGCCGGTTTCGCCACCGCCAATTATTTTGGCATCCATGGCTTCTAAAAAATCAAGCAGCCGGGTAAAATTTTTCTTGTTTTCATCCAGCGATTTGGTGGTGAGTTCGTAGCTGTTCCATTGGTTGCAGATTTTTAACCCACGTAACACCAATGCCTTTTTCAGCTCGTGCACATTGCGGGGAAACTTATTACCCACTTCGCAGCCTGTATAACCCGCCAGGGCCATCTCGCTGATGCATTGCTCAAAAGTATTTTCTGCGCCGAGTTCAGGCATATCGTCGTTGGTCCAGTTAATGGGCGCGATGCCTAATTGAATATTTTCGAAGTTCATGGTATTAAAATATGCGTTGTTGTTTTTTGTTTTCTTTATACTCGTTGTATGCTTTTTGCACGAGAGGCGAAGAGGACACTTCGGCCACCGGCACTTCCCACCAGGCATGATAGCCTTTTACTGTTCGGTGTAAATGCGTTTCTATATAAATGACGGTTGTACGTTGCTGTTGTTTTGCCGATGCCAGCGCTGCTTGCAATGAAGCCGCATCGGTTGCTTTAATGACAACGGCGCCCAAACTTTCGGCATTTTTGGCCAGGTCAACCGGCAATATTTCACCTGAGAGTTGTCCCGACTTTTCTTCGCGATATACATACCTGGTACCGAACCTTTCGCTGCCGATGCTTTCCGACAACCCGCCGATACTGGCATACCCGTTGTTATTGAGTAAAAGAATAGTAAACCGGTATCCTTCCTGTATGGAGGTTACGATTTCATGATTGTTCATCAGGTAGCCGCCATCACCGCATATCACGTAAATTTCCCGCTCCGGGGCGGCCATCTTGGCGCCGAGACCGGCAGCTATTTCATAACCCATGGTGGAATAGCCATACTCCAAGTGAAAGTTTTTGGGATTGGTAGCCCGCCATAATTTATGCAGGTCGCCAGGGGCACTGCCCGAAGCATTGATCATAATGTCTTCCTTATTCATGAAACTGTTTAATGTGCCAATCACCACTGCCTGGTCAATGGGTGGAATAGTACCATTTCCTTCTGCATATATTTTGGTGACTTCATCGTCCCATGCCTTATTCATTTCGGCTACCCTTTGCTGGTAGTTATCGTCTGTATGGTAGTCATCGAGTAAAAACAGCAATTCATCCAATGTTACTTTGGCATCACCCGTTAAAGCAATGGCGTGGTGTTTGTATGCATCAAATTCATTGACATTGATGTTGATGAACCGCACTTTGGGGTTTTTAAAGATCGATTTTGATGCCGTGGTGAAATCGCTGTAGCGCGTGCCGATTCCGATCACCAGGTCGGCCTCATTCGCTGTATCGATGGCGTACTTGGTGCCGGTGGCGCCCAATCCGCCCAAACAATAGGGGGCGTCATACATTACGGAGCCTTTGCCTGCAAAGGTTTCGCCTACGGGAATGCCGGTTTGTGTTGCGAAGTTATGCAGTACTTCTGTAGCACCGCTGTATATGGTTCCCCCACCCGAAACAATCACCGGCTTTTTGGCGGCCCGGATCCATTCAGCCGCTTTTTCCAAAAGTTTCATATCCGGCCTGGCCCGAGGAATATGCCACAGGCGTTTTTCAAACATCGAAGCTGGAAAATCATGAGCATGCGTTTGCACATCTTGCGGCATGGATAATGTTACACATCCTGTTTCAGCAGGTGAGGTAAGAACGCGCATTACTTCGGGCAATGCGTATATCAGTTGTTCGGGGCGATTGATCCTGTCCCAGTATTTGGAAACGGGTTTAAAACAATCGTTCACGGAAATGTCCTGCGTAACCGCACTTTCTAGTTGTTGTAACACGGGCGCCGGTTCACGGGTAGCGAATATGTCGCCGGGCAATAGTAATACCGGTAGCCGGTTGATCGTTGCCAGTGCCGCGCCTGTAAGCATATTGGTAGCGCCTGGCCCGATGGAAGAAGTGCAGACAAATGTGCTGAGCCTGTTCTTCACTTTCGCATAC
>DASUFG010000423.1:0-6557 GCA_036274715.1 Agriterribacter sp. | reverse complement strand
TAACACTTGCTTACGCCATGTGTTTTGGAATGGAAATCACGTTCGACAATGTGGCAGCATTGCACTTTGTAGACAATTTCAGCTTAACGCAGGCTTCTGCGGGTTTTTGGGCTGGCGTTTTTGGATTCATGAACATTTTTGCCCGGGCATTGGGAGGAATTGTTTCGGATAAAGTAGGTATTAAATTCGGTATGCGCGGCAAGGGTTTATTACTTGCCGGGGTATTATTGCTGGAAGGAATCGGACTTATTCTTTTCGCGAAAACAGGAACATTGGGAATGGCGATTGTTGCCATGCTGAGCTTTGCCTTATTCCTTAAGATGGCAAATGGTGCTACCTATGGCATCGTTCCTTTTATCAATGAAAAAAACGTGGGGATGATAAGCGGCATTGTAGGTGCCGGAGGAAATATCGGTGGAATGCTATTCGGATTTTTATTTAAAAGCAAAAGCATCAGCTATGTTGATGCATTCAACTATATCGGCGTTATTGTGATTGCCGTGTCATTTATCATTCTCATTACAAAATTTGCAAAGACCGAAAAAAATACGGAAAAAAATGTAAGACTACAACCAGCATTTGAAAGAGTTCCGAAAGCCGTTGCCAACGCCTGAAGAAATACCGAAGCGTAAACAAAACTATGACAACTAACAAAACACATCAAACAACCTGTTGCTATTGTGGCGTTGGGTGCGGCATTACAGCACACACCGATAAGCAGGGACGTTTACAGGTAGAAGGCGATGCAGCCCATCCTGTAAATAAAGGGATGCTTTGCAGTAAGGGTATGAATTTGCACTATACCGTAAATGATCATAGCGACAGGTTGTTACACCCTGAAATGAGATATGCGAAAACCCTGCCACGGCAACAAGTTTCATGGGATGAGGCTTTGGACCGGACAGCAGCAGTTTTCAAAACATTAATTCATAAGTACGGACCCGAATCGGTAGCATTCTATGCTTCCGGGCAGTGTTTAACAGAAGAATATTACGTGTTGAATAAACTGGTGAAAGGCTTTATTGGCAGTAACAATATTGACACCAATAGCAGGTTATGCATGAGCAGCGCCGTAGTGAGTTACAAGATGAGTCTTGGCGAAGACAGTGTACCGGTATGCTATGACGACCTTGAAATAGCGGATACGATTTTTGTGGCGGGCGCTAACCCGGCATGGTGCCACCCCATTTTATGGCGAAGAGTGGAAGCAGCCAAAGAAAAAAATCCAAACCTCAAAATTATTGTAAGTGATCCCCGTAAAACACAAACCTGCTCCATTGCCGATGTTCACCTGCAACTGAATCCCGGAACAGATATTACGCTCCATCATGCCATAGGAAGGATATTGATTGAAAATGGAGATGTTGATTTTGATTTCATTAAAAATCACTCAGAAGGTTTTGAAAACTACCGGGAAATGGTTCTTGCCAGGACAGTGGAAGAGGCAGCGCTCATTTGTGGTATTGAAGAAGAAGAAATCCGATTAGCTGCTTCCTTTATCGGGAACGCCAAAGGGTTTATTACCATGTGGACGATGGGATTGAACCAGAGTGTAATTGGTGTACATAAAAACCTTTCTCTCATCAATCTTAATTTAATAACCGGGCATATTGGCAAGCCTGGTTCAGGACCACTTTCCTTAACAGGTCAGCCGAATGCGATGGGTGGCCGGGAGGTAGGCGGCTTGTCGAATCTATTACCTGCCCACCGCGACCTGCAAAATGAAACACATAGGGCAGAAGTAGAAGCATTTTGGGGCCTGCCTGCCGGAACCATTTCATCAAAAGCAGGGCTAACCGCAACTGAAATATTTGAGGCACTGAACGATGGAACGCTGAAAGCCATCTGGATCATGGGCACCAACCCTTTAACCAGTTTGCCTAATGCAAGGATGGTGGAAGAAGCGCTCCAAAAAGCAAAGTTTGTAGTAGTGCAGGAAATCAGCAACAAAGCAGAAACTCTGAAATATGCGGATGTAATACTTCCTGCCGCATCGTGGACCGAGAAAGAAGGCACTATGACCAATGCTGAACGTCGCATCAGTCTCCTCAACAAAATAGTAGATGCGCCCGGCGAAGCGTTACCAGATGCCGACATCATTTGCAGGTTTGCTCAAAAAATGGGCTTCCCGGGTTTTGATTATAAAAATTCTTCATCAATTTATGCCGAACATGCTGCATTAACAGAGGGTACAAAAATTGATATCAGCGGGTTGAGCTACGATATTTTACGTACAAAAAGAACGGTACAATGGCCCTACCATAAACATGAAGGAAATGGGTTTGGAACGAAACGCCTGTTTACCGACAGGAAATTTTATACCGCCTCTCAAAAAGCGATCATTCATTCTTTCCCGGATCAAAACCAGTCTGAAAAAACGACTACCGACCTGCCGCTTGTACTCACTACAGGCCGGATCCGCGATCAGTGGCACACTATGAGTAAAACAGGCAAAGTCAATAAACTAAAACAACACATTTCGGCAGCGTTTCTTGAAATTCATCCACACGATGCCTGCATGAGAAATATCAGGGAAAATGATTTGCTTGATATTTACAATTTAAGGGGTAATGTGCGGGTAAAAGCGAAACTTTCTACCGACATCAAAAAAGGCGTTGTTTTTTTACCGATGCATTGGGGAAAAATATTAAACAGTGATTTGAACCGTGCCAATAACCTCACCAGTAACCTTGTCGACCCCAAAAGTAAAGAGCCCGATTTTAAGTTTGCAGCGGTACAGGTGAAACGCTACAACAAGGCAAAACAAAAAATAATTGTAATTGGCGCCGGTGCCGGAGCATGCGGTTTCGTAAAAACTTACCGGCAGGTGAATACGGAAGATGAAATTGAGATTTTCAGTAAGGAAAATTACCCTTTCTATAACAGGGTGTTGCTTCCGGATTATATCAGCGGCGCACTGCCCTGGCATAACCTGGTGAAGATGAGTGACGAGGAAGAATATGATCATAACATTAAACTCCACAGGGGTGTGAGCATTGAACATATTGACAGGGAAAACAAAACAGTAACAGATAGTGAAAATAGAATTCATCAATATGATATACTGATCATGGCAACCGGAAGCCGGAGCGCTGTGCTGAGGGATGTTCCGCCCATGAAAGGCATTTTTACTATGCGCAACCGTGCCGATGCAGATGACTTTAAAGCGCATACTAATCCTCTGAACGGTAAGGTTGTAATTGTAGGTGGAGGTTTACTGGGTATCGAACTGGCCGCCTCCCTTCGGGAAGTGAATATTCCTGTAACGATTGTTCAGCGCATTTCCCGTTTAATGGACAGGCAATTGGATCCGCTCGGGAGCCAGCTATTACACGAAGAACTAACAGATAAAGGCGTTGACATTTATTATAATGATGAGATAGAACGGTTTTTAGGCGATACCACGGTATCGGGCATCCGCTTAAAGAGTGGATTACTGATCGATTGCCAGGCGATTGTTATTGCGATTGGCACTATTCCGAATATTGAACTTGCTAAGGCAAACGTGCTGGAATGCAAACGAGGCGTGGTAGTGGACGAATACCTGCAAACCAGTGACCCTTCTATTTTTGCTATCGGCGAAATCGCTGAGTTCAAAGGCTATTTGTATGGCATTACCGCCGCCGCCGAACAGCAGGCTGAGATTGTTGCGCGGTACCTGGGTGGTAATATCTCTAAATTTTATGAGGGGTCTCTCTTAATGAATATTCTAAAAATGCACGGTACCGACCTCTGTTCATTGGGCGAAGTAACCTGCCCCGACGATCCTGCATACGAAGAAGTAGTGTTCATTGACAAAGCTAAGCGGTACTACAAAAAATGTATAATTCATAACGACCGTTTAATTGGAGCGATACTGATTGGAGATAAGAATGAATTCCTCGAATACAGAAACCTCATTGAAAACAAAATTGAACTCAGCGAAAAACGCCTGCAATTGCTCAGGTCGGGCAGGGCCATCGAACCCGTAATTGGAAAACTGGTATGCAGTTGCAACAATGTGGGTGAGGGTAATTTAAACAACAAGATCAACGAAGGGTGTAAAGATCTTTTGCAATTGTGCCAGCTTACAGGCGCCGGCACAGGTTGCGGAAGTTGCAGGCCGGAAGTGAAAAAAATATTAGAGCAGCACATCTTGGCCAATAAAAAAGAAATGGTTGAAGCAGAAGGTCTTTTATAAAGTATACCATAGCCCTAAAACGTAACTTTGATCATTGAACATGCAAAAATAAATCAGAGAGGTTAACATCTTTAATTGCAAATGTTATACCATGAGTGAGGCAGAAAAACCAATAAAACAAAATACGCCTTCAGCGTTTAAAACACTGGAAGGCATTGAGTATTTTGAATTTGAAGAGGATTTTGTGGAGGCCAATGTGAGATGCATTCCTATGATTGTTCGTTTTAAGCTAGACCTTGCCGGTATAAAGCTGCAACTGGGCGAATGGGTGAAATTTAATGTAAACGAAAAGATAGCGCTGGCGACAATGAACTGTGGTACGGAAGGTGAAATTCGTTTGTATAAGGATCAACTTGTGAAACTCATCGGCCAGTATGCGGGAACAAAACCTACAGTTTTGGAGATAGATCAGCACCCGGGTTGGACAGATAAGACTAAAGTACCTGCTGAATTGGCAAGGGAAGCAAAAAAATTCGGAGGAGAAGTTTCGGTTGCTCTGTGGAAATCATTAACAGATCTTCAACGGTTTGCTTTGGTGAAACTGGTGAAGCCCGGTCATGAAAATAAAAATTTCCCGAAAGCATTGAAGGAGTTCGGACTTCTAAATAAAAAATGAAAACAGCGATCACTCGCAGCTAATCATTCACTATTATGAGCCAGGTATCTACCATAAAAATTAATTTCAGGGGCGGCATTATTTCACCGGGAGATTTGTATAATATCCTGGTGGCTGCCACCAAAATGCATGTTGTTAGCGTGAGTTTTGGGCTAAGGCAACAATTGCTTATTCCGGTTACAGATGAAAACACCCATTTGTTTATCGCCGAGCTGGATAAACTGGGCGTTCATTACGAATTAAATCACGATGAATACCCGGGCATCATTAGTTCTTATCCCGCGGAAGAGGTTTTTATTACCAACACATGGTTAAGCGAAGGGGTGTACAAAGACATTTTTGATGGAATAGACTATACGCCCAGGCTGAAAATTAATATCTCCGACAGCAACCAGAGCTTTACCCCTATGCTCACCGGCAATATCAATTGGGTAGCGTCGGCAACAGCACAGCATTTCTGGCACCTGTTTATACGCTTTCCTAAAACAAATGCTATTTACGAATGGTCGGAAATGGTATATACAAACGACCTTCCAAGGCTTTCCAAAGAAATTGAACGATTAATTTTTAATAATAAGGATGCATTTTACGATAATGCAGATGCAAACGGAGAGCGGTTGTTCAATCAAATTGAGCCGGAAAAATACATCACAAAACCAACGGAAAAAACTGCAGAGCTACCTGCCTTTAATTTACCTTACTACGAAGGCCTGAATAAGTACAACGATAAATACTGGCTAGGTGTATATCGCCGCGATGAATTATTGAGCGTTGAGTTCCTGAAGGAAGTATGCCTGCTATGCCTTGAAACCAAAATCGGGCAACTCTGTTCTACCCCATGGAAATCTATAATAATAAAGAGCATCGAAGAAAAGCACAAACTAAGCTGGAGTAATTTGCTGGAAAAATACCAGTTGAACATGCGGCATGCCGCCAACGAATTGAATTTCCAGGTGGAAGACAATTGCATTGAGGGACTAAAACTGAAGAGTTATCTCGTTAAAAGATTAAATGACAAAGACATCAGAACTTTTGGCATTTGTATTGGCATCAAAACAAGAAAGAAAAGTGAAGTATTCAGCAGCATATTAATAAAACGGAAACCGGTATTGAGCATATTTGGTATAGAACTGCTGCATGTATATGATATTTTATGCGCTCACGATTTTAATCCCAACAAACGCACCGGGTTTGTGTTTAGCAGGAACAACCCGAAGTTTGTGCTAGTGGAACAGTTGCGAAGGTCATTAGTGGCCTTTCATAACAACAGGACCGATAAAAAAATAATAAAAGAAAAAAATCTACCCGCTCAAAGAAGTGAGAAAGAAAAAAACAAAGAAAGTGAGTACGTATACCAGTGTGCGCATTGCTTTACCGTATACGATCCGATAATGGGCGAACCCGGCAATGGCATTGACGCCGGCACCCCGTTTGAAATGCTGGGCAATGATTATACCTGCAGTATATGTGAAGCACCAAAGCAGGATTTTACAAAAAAAGAAAAAACAGGGCTGGGGTTAAAGTCCGTTTAACTCAGCATGGGCGTTAAAATTTCTGAAACATTTTTTTTGTTCATCCAATACAGCAATGGAACACACATCCAGGTGGTCGAGCATAAATTTCATACTATGCTTCGTTAAGCGCCCATCCCTGAGCATGCCTAGAATAGCTGCTAAGCCCTGCGAGGTATAAATGCCGCAAAGCGGTTCCGGTTCAATGTCGTTACTAAATAAATACGCCTGGGATTTTGGCGATTTAATA
>DASUFG010000422.1:0-26889 GCA_036274715.1 Agriterribacter sp. | reverse complement strand
GGATTTTTCTAACACTTCTGCAGCTTTTTTATAGGCCCATCTTAAAAAAACATAAGAGATATTTGCTTGTATGGCAAAGGCAGCAATGATCATCCCTTCGAGCAATTGGTGTGGATTGCCTTCGAGCAACAGCCTATCTTTAAAGGTTCCCGGCTCCATCTCATCTGCATTGGCAACCAGGTATTTTGTTTTTGGTGCGTCTTCACCCATCGGAACAAAACTCCATTTCATACCGGTATTAAACCCTGCCCCGCCGCGCCCTTTCAGGTTGCTTTTTTGCACCAGTTGTTGCACTTCCTGCGGTGTCATATTTTTCAATACCTGCTGCAAGGCGGTATAGCCACCTGTCATGCTGTATTCTTTCAGGTTGAGTGCCTGCCTTCCAGCGTGAATATTTTTTGTGAGCGGCCGTTCCATACTTTTTTCTTCAGAAGGTATTTTTGTTCAGTTCCTGTTTATCAATTGCAGGCTTCTTCGTTTCCCAATACAATATCAACCCAATACCAATTATTCATATTTTATCAGGATTTCATCAAGCATATCTATGGTCATATCATGGTATAAGTCATGATCAATCATCATTGCCGGCGCACGATCACAACAACCCAGGCAGCAATTAGGCAGTAAAGTGAACCGTTGATCAGCGGTTGTTTCACCAGGCCTAATCTTTAATTTTTGTTGTAATGCCTCATATATGTTTTTATACCCCATCACGTAACACGAAATACTGTCGCAAAGCAGGATAATATGCCTCCCAACAGGCTTGCGAAAAATAAGGTTGTAAAAAGTAGCCACGCTATCCACTTCGGCCGGGCTCATTTCAAGATACCCGGCAATAGCGCTAACGCTTTCATCATTGATCCAGCCCCTATGCTGCTGCACAATTTTTAATGCTTCAATCACCGCTGCTTTTTTATAGGGCACTCTTGCCGTTTCATGATCAATAGCCTGTATTTCTTCCTTTGATAGCATAGTTGCTTTTGCTGGTAATTAATGCTTTTTTATGAGTAGTTCCCATTATTTCAAATGAATTGAACAATTGCTTTTCTTAATTACTCTTATATTATCATTTCCACACTTCCACATGCTCAAATGTTCACATTCGCTACCGATCAATATCCGCCAGTACAAAATCCACACTGCCCAATATAGACAGCAGGTCGGCAACCGTATATCCCTTACTGATATAGGGCACCATCTGCATATGCGGAAATGAGGGCGTTCTGATCCTCACCCGGTAGGCTGCGGTGCTTCCATCGCTGGTGAGGTAGTAGCTGTTTGCTCCCTTGGTAGCTTCAATGCAACTCATGGCCTCGCCGGGCGGAATAACAGGCCCCCAACTCACATTCAAAAAATGGGTGATTAATGTTTCAATATCCTGCATCGTATGCTTCTTTATTGGAGGCGTTGTTAGCGGATGATCTGCTTTATAACTGCCCGCGGGCATATTGTTAAGACATTGCTCTACTATCCTAAGACTTTGCCTCATTTCTTCCACGCGAACAACCGAACGGTCATAACAGTCGCCATTATGCGCAATTGGGATATCAAAGTCAAACATTTCATAACCAGAGTAGGGGCGTTTTTTTCTGAAGTCCCATTCAAATCCGCAGGCTCTTAAACCCGCGCCTGTTACGCCCCATTCAATGGCTTCTTCGCGGGTATACACGCCAATGCCCTTTGTTCGGGCTTTAAAAATGCTGTTGCGCATTACCATATTATTGTATTCCCGTAATTGTTTTGGGAAATGATCAATAAAACGACGAACCAGGTCCTCCCACCCTTTGGGTAAATCCTGCGATACACCTCCAATACGGAACCAGTTAGGATGCATACGCCCGCCACAAATGGCCTCCACGATATCGAAGATTTTTTCGCGGTCGGTAAACATGTAGAATACAGGTGACAATTGGCCCACGTCCTGCGCAAAAGTACCCAGCCATACCAGGTGACTGGCAATCCGGAACAGTTCACATAACATTACCCTTATTACTTTTACACGGTCTGGCACTTCAATGCCAGCAAGCTTTTCTACAGCCAGCAGGTAAGCGAGATTGTTCATTACGCCACCCAGGTAGTCTACACGGTCTGTATAAGGAATATATGTATGCCAACTCTGTCTTTCCCCCATTTTTTCTGCACCCCTGTGGTGGAATCCAATTTCCGGAACGGCATCAATGATATCTTCTCCATCAAGTTGTAATATAATGCGAAGCACCCCGTGTGTGCCGGGGTGTTGGGGGCCAATATTGAGGAACATAAAATCGGCATCATCGCTTTCCCTTGCCATACCCCATTCCTCAGGCTTAAAGCGCAAGGCTTCCTGCTCTATATCCTGCTTTTCGTCCCACAATTGGTAAGGACCCATTTCGGTTGCGCGGGCCGGATGCTCCTTGCGCAGGGGGTAGCCCTTCCAGGTAAGTGGCATCAGGATGCGCGTGAGGTGGGGGTGCCCATCGAAACGGATACCAAACATATCATACACTTCCCGTTCGTACCAGTTGGCGTTTTTAAAAAGGGAGGTAATGGAAGCCAGTGATGGATATTCTCCAAGTAAGGGAACTTTCAGCCTAATAAAGCTATTATGTTCGTAAGAAAATAAGTGGTAAACAATAGTAAAATCTGAGGCCGGAGCTCCTGTCTTTTTTGTCCTGTTGCGTTCATCTATACCGCTAAGGTCGTATAAGAAGGGAAAAGAATATTGAGCGTTTGATTTCAGATGCTGTATTACCGGTACAATCTTCTCCCCGGGTACCCAAAACGTGGGTATCTCATCAACAGTTTGTTGCTGTTGAAAGGCATCAGCACCGAAGCGCTCCTGCAGATGCTGTAATATGGCATTAGCAAGCTGCATGCAGTTTGTGATTTTATTCCTGTTTTACAATCCCTGCTACACTTCATCTACACCCTTAAATTCTACCATGTTCATTCTATCTTCCTTTTTCCGTTCTTTCATGGAAACAGGCTCTGGTTTAATAATTCCTTGCTCTCCTATTACCCAGCTTAAGGGTCTTTTTTCCTTTCCTACTGCATCTGCAAGTGTTAAAAGCCCATGCATAAAAGCATCCGGCCGGGGCGGACAGCCCGGCACATATACATCAACCGGTAAAAATTTATCTACGCCCTGCACTACGCTATAGATATCATACATTCCACCGCTGTTGGCGCAACTGCCCATGGATATCACCCAGCGCGGTTCCATCATCTGTTCATGCAATCGTTTAATGATAGGAACCATTTTTATAAAAACCGTTCCGGCAATCACCATCACATCCGCTTCGCGTGGTGTACCACGAATCACTTCTGCACCAAAACGGGCAACATCATATTTACTGGTTATACTGGTTGCCATTTCAACAAAACAACAACTCAATCCAAAATGAAATGGCCACATTGAATTTTTACGACCCCATGCCACAAGGTCCTGGACCGACGTAAGCATAATGCTTTTGCTCACCGCTTCTTCCATGCTTCCGGAACCTGCCATATTACCTGTTGCATCGCCTGCCTTGCTAACCCACCATTTCATTTTTTGCTGTTTAGATTTTTCATTTGCATCACCTTTAACAACTTTTTGCCATTAAGCCCGATATTTAATGCCCCTATTCCCCATTCATAAATTAATACAACTACTAATTGCGCCACAAATATGGAAGCACCTATATATCCCCTCCATCCTAATTCGTAAAAGCCCAAAGCCCAAAGCATGATAAATACCACTTCCACGTCGAAAATTACAAACAGCATTGCCACTAAATAAAATTGTGCCGAAAAACGAAGCCGTGCAGAGCCTGTTTGTTCAATGCCGCCTTCATATGGTTTGCCAGTCGATCTATCACTGTGGTGCTGCCCAAGTACATAGGATAGAGAGAGTATGGCTACAAGCAAAAACAACACTATACCTGCGTATAGCATCAGCGGCCATAATGCCGCGCTATGCATTTCATTTTCCGGCATAGTGTAATATTATTAATGCATTAACTAAAAACACGCGGTTACACGTTTTTAATTGATGGAAAGAAGGATAGATTTAACTCGCTTTAACTTGAAATATAATGCTCAAGATGTTCAATAATGACATCTTTCTGACTGATAATATGGTTTACCAGGTCACCGATAGAAACGAGACCAACCAGTTTTCCATTTTCGAGTACGGGTAAATGGCGGATGAATTTTTGGGTCATCAACTTCATACAATCATCAATATCTGTGTCGGGGGTAACAAAAACAGGTCGCTCTGTCATGATGTCGCGAACCAATGTTTCCTTGGAGGAGCGCCCTTTTAAAATTACCTTTCGGGCGTAATCGCGTTCTGTAAATATTCCATCTAATTTACCATCTTCTTCTACTACAACAAGAGACCCGAGGTTATTTTCCTCAAGAGCGTCTAATGCTTCATATACAGAACTATCAGGACTTACAGTATATACCATATTTCCCTTTTTCTGCAGGATATGTCTGACATTATCCATCGCATAAAATTTGACAAGGTGAATCGTTATTGTTGTGTTAAGTTAAATCTTTTAATTAATAAAAGCAAGCGCTAAATTGAGTTAACCATATTATCGTTCAAACCGGAAGCATTTTATTGTTGCTACTTCCTTATACTGTTTGAAGCAATGCAACTGTAATAACTAAAGCCTGCTATTCCTCGCCAACTACTTCATCGGGTACTATATTTATCCAATATAAAGGGTACCGATTTCGGCATGTTTATTCAATAAATACTGTTTTTAAAGATGGAGTTAATGATGCCCATCAATTGGTGATGTGAAACAGACTAAATGTGGGATAAAGTAGCCAGCAGGTGTCGCTTAATTTTTTAGCGAAAGAATACGAGAATTACCGTTAAAACTGACTAAATAATTAACTTTTGAAAACGATTGTGCTCCGGTGGATTTGTCGTACCTTTGCACCCTCAAAAAATAGCCATCAACTTCACCCAATTCAGGCTGTCGCTGATTTTAGGCTAAAGTTAAAGAAATTAAAATGCAAATAAGAAACATCGCCATTATTGCCCACGTTGACCATGGTAAGACTACACTGGTTGATAAAATATTACATCAAACCAATGTGTTCCGGGCCAACCAGGATAGCGGGGAACTCATTATGGACAGTAATGACCTTGAACGTGAGCGAGGCATCACTATTTTTAGCAAGAACGCTTCTGTTCTTTATAAAGATGTAAAAATCAATGTAATAGACACACCTGGTCACGCCGATTTTGGCGGTGAGGTAGAACGGGTATTGAAAATGGCTGACGGCGTATTGCTGCTGGTGGATGCATTTGAAGGTCCTATGCCACAAACCCGTTTTGTGCTGCAGAAGGCTTTACAATTGAATCTTAAGCCGATGGTGATCATTAATAAGGTGGATAAACCAAATTGCCGCCCCGATGAAGTACATGATGCCGTGTTTGATTTGTTTTTCAATTTAGATGCCACAGAGGAACAACTGGATTTCCCTACATTTTATGGATCAGGTAAGAACGGATGGTTTAACGATTCACTTACTCCTTCTGACGACATAACGCCGTTACTGGACGGCATCTTAAAATATGTACCGGAGCCGAAAGTGAATGAAGGTCCTTTGCAGATGCAGATCACCTCCCTGGATTATTCCTCATTTTTGGGTCGTATAGCAGTGGGTAAGGTTACCCGTGGCAGCATTAAAGAAGGTCAGCCAATTGCCCTGGTGCAGGCCGACGGATCAATAATGAAATCGAGGGTGAAGGAACTTTATGTTTTTGAATCATTGGGTAAGAAAAAAGTTACGGAAGTAATAGCAGGTGATATTTGCGCCGTTGTTGGACTGGAAGATTTTAACATTGGCGATACAATTGCAGATGCGGAAACGCCGGAAGGATTGCCCGTAATCAGCGTGGATGAACCTACCATGAACATGCTGTTCAGTATCAACAATTCTCCTTTCTTTGGTAAAGACGGAAAATTTGTTACCAGTCGCCATTTGCGCGACCGACTGATTAAGGAAACTGAAAAGAATTTGGCGCTTAAAGTAGTTGACAACGATAACGGCGATAGTTTTATGGTATATGGCCGTGGGATATTGCACTTAGGCATATTAATAGAAACCATGCGGAGGGAGGGGTATGAACTAACCGTAGGACAACCACAGGTAATTATAAAAATAATTGATGGCAAAAAGTGCGAACCTTACGAAACTTTAGTAGTGGATGTTCCTGAAGAATTTGCCAGCAAAGCTATAGACCTGGTTTCGCGCCGGAAAGGAGAAATGCTGATCATGGAAACGAAAGGCAATATGCAACACCTCGAGTTCGACATTCCTTCCCGCGGGTTAATCGGGTTACGTACGCAGCTTTTAACCGCTACTACCGGTGAGGCCGTAATGGCGCACCGGTTTAGTGAATACAAACCATGGAAGGGGCCTATTCCCGGAAGAAATAACGGGGTATTGCTGTCTAAAAGCCAGGAAAAAACAACAGGCTATTCTATTGATAAATTACAGGATCGCGGAACGTTTTTTGTAGATCCGGGTGAAGATGTGTATGCCGGTCAAATTATTGCGGAACACATTAAGCCGGGCGACCTGGTAGTAAACGCTACCGAAGGAAAAAAACTCACCAATCACCGTGCAAGCGGTAGCGATGATGCAACCCGCATTGCACCAAAAACGCTTTTAACGCTGGAAGAATGCATGGAATATATCCAGCACGATGAATGTATTGAAGTGACTCCCAACCACATTCGCATGCGCAAGGTAATACTTGATGAAGAAGAGCGTAAAAAGCAATCCAAAAAATTAAGCGTACAGGAAGCGTAGCTATCTTATGCATTCGATCAAATAAAAGTTAGCCTTCTGCAGTTGAGTTGCGGAAGGTTTTTTTTATTGGGGTAGATCAGTGAAAAATTTTATACCTCATTTGGCAAATTACCTGAAAACGTAAGTTCAGCCTGGAGCGATCCAAACTTATTTGCTGTTCTGGTGCGATCTTTTCAATGCCTGCAATTCCCTGGCATCTGGGATGGACCGGACCAGGTATATCAAAATAAAGATTTTGATGATGATACTACCTCCCAGGTAAGTAGGTTTAAGCCCGGCGGAAATGATGGAAATGATAATAAATAAAAATAAGGCAGACAAAATGGAAGGATAAGGGTTTTTTCGCGCCAAAAAAGCCAGCACGGCAAAAAGGAAAACTTCAATTATAGTAACAATAGTAACTGCCCATGAAAACAGGTTGCTGGCCAACACAGATATAATTTCACCTACTATAATCAGGCATAGGGTATCTAAAATGGTATTTCGTGACTTATTTTCGTCAAAGTTCCAACCTGGTAAATTTGGTTCGGACCGGGAAGAAGAGGGCGGGTTGCTGTGATTTCCCATTCATTTTTGAAACAAAATAAAGCAAAAACCCAATAAACCCAAAAGAATGCGTGTGGGTTTTAACACAATTATTTACAGGTACTTAGCGCAATGAGGCAATCTTTGGTCCGATGGCTGCCTATCTTTTCTAATTTAACGGGATATCGCGTTTCAACATATTATCCCGATTGGCCATATCCCATGCTGTATAAAATACGAGCCCGGCTCTTTTTTGCATTAAGCTGTAATTGATTTTATCGGGCGTATCGGAAGGCTTATGGTAATCGGCATGCAAACCACTAAAATAAAATATTACCGGAACGCCTTTTTTTGCAAAATTATAATGGTCACTACGGTAGTATATTCTTTCCGGATCTTTAGGATCATTGTATTTATGATCCAGTTCCATCTTAACGTATTTTTTATTGATCCTTTCACTTATTGGTTTTAGGTCGCTACTCAGCTTATCATCGCCGATAACATAAATATAGTTAGTTGAGTCGCCATATTTCCGGCCGGGGTCTATTCGCCCTACCATATCGATGTTTAAATTCACGCTGGTTTTGTTCAAAGGATAGGCCGGGTGGGATGAATAATAGTCGGATCCCCATAATCCCTTTTCTTCCCCGCTTACCGTCATAAATACAATACTTCTTCGGGGTCCCTTACCGGCTGCCCTGGCCTTTGTAAATGCTTCCGCCAGTTCAAGTATCGTTACAGTGCCCGAACCATCATCGTCTGCGCCATTCCATATTATATTATCTTTTGTTCCAAGATGATCATAATGCGCTGTCAGCACCACATACTCATTTTTTAGGTCGGTGCCCTCCAACAATCCCAACACATTGCTGCTTTGCATGGGAATAACCGTTTTATTGAAGTCGAGTGCAATATCGGCTTTGTATACCCGGTTCCCTGAACGCCCGGTTTGTATACTCGTTTTAAGATCAGTATATTCCTTACCTACGATTGTTTCAGCCAGCTGCTCATTTATAAAAAAAGTATTGATGTGCAACGCGTTGTGATATTTGTTCACATACATCGCGCTCCGGGTGTCGGGTGCGCTTATTTTTTTACTGATCACTAAAAGTGCGGCAGCCCCGTTTTTCAAGGCATTATCTTGCTGTGTATACAAACTAAAACTTTTACGGCTATCTCCAGGAATATTGCCCGCCATATCTCCGGACAACACCATCACCAGTTTACCCCTTACATTGACACTTTGATAATCGTTATACGCGGAGTCGCTGATGCCGTAACCCGCAAAAACAACTTCTGAAAACCGATAGGATGCGGAATGATTGTCAGCAAGATTAACAGAAAAATCCTTGCCTGCTGAAAAAGGCTGCTCATTTACAGATAGAGCTGCCTTTTGCAAAGAATCTGCATATACCGGAAAGTACATTTGATAACTCCCTTTATTACCTGGTAGCAGCCCGATAGATTTAAATTCGTTTTCAATATAGGTAGCTGCTTTTCGCTGCCCTTCTGTAGCGGTTTCTCGCCCCTGCATTTCATTACCGGCTATGATGTATAAATGCTTTTGTAAATCTTGGGTAGTAATGCTTTTGGCAAATGTTTTTGGATTAGAATATTCCTGCGCGTGGGTATATAATACAGACAATGTGCAAATCATCAAAGTCACATTTCTCATGCTAAACGGGATGTAATAAAAAATATGCCCAAACATAATATAAAATTTGGCCAGGGCATGTTATAAATATGCTAAACGGTAAAAATGTGAATGTGAATTACATGCAGGCAATTTTGCCCACCCTTTGCGCATGGCGGCCGCCCTCAAATTCTGTTTGGATGAATTTCCATACCATTTCCATGGCGAGTTCTACGGATACAAACCGGCAAGGGAGGCAAATGATGTTGGCGTCGTTGTGCAGGCGGGCAAGTTTCGATACGTTAACACTCCAGCAAATGGCAGCGCGCACATTCTGGTGTTTGTTGGCTGTAATGGCTACGCCATTGCCACTGCCGCATAAAAGAATGCCAAATGCAGCCTCACCTTTCTCAACAGTTGTAGCTACAGGATGGGCAAAATCGGGATAATCAACCGAATCTTTGGAGTGGGTGCCAAGGTCAAGAATCTGAAATCCTTCAGATCTAAGCTGTCCAATTATTTCTTCCTTGTATGGAAACCCGGCATGGTCGCAACCTATAGCAATTGGTTGAAAAAGATTGAAAGACGACCTAAGCATACTCATAACGATATCAGGTTTGCCGGTGAAAGAATGGACCCGATGCAAAAGTAAGCAAAGCCGCGCAGAACCCTGTATTAATCTTCTGTGTTGATATGCGTGTATTATTGAAAACAAAGAAAATATCTCCCACACCGGCACTATTAAAAAAAATCGTTTGATACTCGGGAAATTTGTATCTTAACTAGCGGTTTCGTTCACTTTAAAAAGAGTGACATGATCAACACTTACGATTTTCAGGTTGAACATCCAGAAATGTTTGCACAACTGGCCGCAGATGACCTGTTGTTTCTCCACTACAAATGTCCCCAGGAAACAAAATATATCTCCGTGTATAATCATTTTAACCAAATCGCTTTCACGTTGCAGGGAGCCAAAACTTTGCATTTGGCGACCAGTGTTGGAGTATGACAGAACGTACCAGATGTTTTTTGAGCTTTTGAGAAAACATACTTCTTGGAGTTGCTGGTAATTTCACCTTGGCAATATACACGGCAAAAAAATGGGGGAAACACAAAATTTGGAATCGCTGACATCAAAAACAATATAAAATCTCTTAACCATTTAATTCCAATTTTATGTCCAGATTAAATGTGCAACCACGGAGAAAATTTCTGCAATCAATTACCCTGGGAGCAGCTGTAATAGGCGCCGCCGGAATTACAGCACCAATAAAGGCATCAGCCGGAAGCATTGATAACGATGATCCGGAAGAATGGATGAAAAAAATTAACGGCAAACACCGTATTGTTTATGATGTTACCGAACCGTATCACCAGTTTCCTTTTGCATGGCCAAGAGTATTTCTTTTAACTAATGAAGCCACTGGTACGCCGCCAGGCGATTGCAGCGTGGTGGTTATACTCAGGCACAATGCCATACCATTTGCAATGGATAATCACCTGTGGGAAAAATACAAATTCGGCGAAATGTTTCATGTAACAGACGTGAACACCAACCAGGTTGCCGCAAAAAATCCTTTCTGGAAGCCTGCGCCAGGTACCTACAAATTTCCTGGTTTTGGAGCAGTGGCTATTGGCATCAATGAATTGCAGGAAAGCGGTGTTCAGTTCCTGGTTTGTGATGCGGCATTGACTGTTTTAAGTGCAGTAGCTGCCGGCAATACCGGCAATGCTGCTGATATAAAAAAAGAATGGGTTGCAGGTGTATTGCCAGGCATAAATATTGTTCCATCCGGTGTTTGGGCTGTTGGCAGGGCACAGGAAAAGGGATGCGGTTACTGCTTTGTAAGGTAGGCATCGGTAAACTTTTTATGTTGCTTTCTGAGATGCCGTTTGACATGAACCAATTGAAGAAAATAGGATTTATTGGCCTTGGAATAGGTGGAGTATTGACTGCAATATATTTCATGCGCAATGTTGATTCGCAATCTTCGGGAACAGAAAGGGCAGTTGACACATTGAAGATTGCAGCATTGTACCTACCACCTGATACTTTGGAAATACAGCAATCGCCAGATGCAAAGCTTATCCGGTATGGAAGGGAACTGGTAGCTAATACCCGAAAATACCTCGGACCTCAGGGAATTGTAGCGCAGATTTCAAACCAATTGAATTGCCAGAGTTGTCATTTGGAAGCCGGGGCAAAAACTGCAGCCTACAGTTCCAATTTTTTGGGAGTAGCAGCCAACTACCCTTTATACCGGGACAGAAGTGGCATTGCGGAAACGATTCAATTCCGTATTAATGATTGTATGATACGCAGCATGAACGGAAAACTACTGGATACAACCGGACCGGAGATGAAAGCACTTGTTGCTTACATATTATGGATTGGTAAAGATGTGCCGGCAAAAACAAAACCACTTAATTCAAATATTGAGCAACTTCCCTACCTGCAAAGAGCTGCCGATACCATCAGAGGCAAAAAAGTGTACACTACCAAATGCCAGTTATGCCACGGAATAAACGGCTATGGCGGATACAGTGTTGATTCTGCATTATATTATCCGCCCTTATGGGGACCGGGTAGCTATAATACCGGGGCAGGTATGTATCGTCTCAGTCGTTTGGCGGGCTTTGTTAAAAACAATATGCCCTTTGGCGTTAGTCACGGACAAAGCCAGTTAACCAATGAAGAATGCTGGGATGTAGCCGCTTTTATTAATTCTAAGCCCAGGCCGCATATAGATTTTCCGAACGACTGGCCTGACATAAGTAAAAAGGCCATTGACCATCCGTTTGGCCCCTTTGCAGATAGCTTTTCTGAGCAGCAGCATAAGTATGGCCCATTTGAACCCATAGCAACTGAAAGAAAAAAGAAACTCAACTAAAACAAAAAATTATGAAATGGAAATTCCTGTTACTTTCATTTGTAGCCACCGTGCTATCATTATTGCACAATCAGGATTTACAGGCACAAAACAAGGAGTACAAAGTGGTATTTGACCTTACGAGTGCAGACAGCACCGATCACCAAAGCCTGATCAGGTGGTTAAGCGGAATAAGTAAGGGCAACCCGCATGCTCAAATGGAGGTGGTACTTTACGGACAGTCTTTATCAATGGTAACAACAGGAAAATCTACCGTTGCAGAAGATGTTCAAACACTGGCAAAAGACAAAAACATTTCTTTTAGTGTATGTGAAATAGCGCTTAAAAAACATAAACTCACAAAATCAGATTTGCTGCCAGGCGTCACAACAGTGCCGGATGGAATTGCTGAAATTGTACAAAAGCAAGGCCAAGGCTGGGGTTATATAAAGGCAGCCCGATAGTAATAAAATAACTTATCTACGCTTAAACTATATTTTATGTCAACAAAAATTATCGAATTACTGAAAAACAAGATACGGGGTAATCTTATTTTACCATCAGACCCCGCTTATGACGAACACCGGAAAGTGTACAACGGTATGATTGATAAACATCCTGCGATGATCGTACAGTGCGCAGATCCGGATGATGTGAAAACCTGTGTAAATTTTGCAAGGGAAAACAATATACTCCTTGCTGTAAGAGGGGGAGGGCACAATGCCGGAGGCCTGGGCATTTGTGATGATGGACTTGTGATTGACCTCTCTTTGATGAAAGCGATTAAAATAAATACTGCGGGTACAACGGTATCCGTTGAGGGCGGTTGCCTGCTAAAAGAACTGGATGCAGCTACCCACGAGGTAGGTATGGCGGTTCCATCCGGAATTTTTGGAACAACAGGAGTGGGCGGACTTACCCTGGGCGGCGGCCTTGGACATTTGACACGTCAATATGGTCTTTCAATTGATAATCTTTTGGAAGCAGACGTGGTATTGGCGGATGGTAGCCAGGTAAAAGCTTCTGCCACAGATAACCCCGACCTGTTCTGGGCTCTGCGTGGTGGTGGTGGTAATTTTGGTGTAGTGGTTTCATTTCTTTTTAAACTATGCCCGGCTCATACTATCTATGGCGGTCCCATGCTTTGGCACATTGAAGATTCAAAGGAAATGATGCAATGGTACCACGGTTTTATTACCCAGGCACCAGATAGTATCAATGGATTTTTCGCCTTTCTTACCGTTCCGCCATTTCCACCATTTCCAGAACATTTGCATATGAAAAAAATGTGTGGAATAGTGTGGTGCTATACCGGTGATCTTGCTAAAGCTGAGGACGTTTTTAAACCTATCCGCGCCATTAAAGACCCAGCACTTGATTTTGTTGGTCCTATGCCGGTTCCTGCATTGCAAACGATGTTTGATGCATTATATCCGCCCGGGTTGCTTTGGTACTGGAAAGCAGATTTTGTAAAAGAATTAAATTCCAAATCTATTGATTTGCATGCAAAATATGGCAATGAAATGCCTACCCCACTTTCAAGTATGCATTTATACCCGGTTAATGGCGCTGCATCACGTGTGGGTAATAGTAGTACTGCATGGAATTACCGCGACGCTAACTACGCAATGGTAATTGTGGGCATTGACCAGGACCCTGCTAATAAGGATAAAATAATTAGCTGGGCGAGAGATTACTGGAATGCGCTTCATCCCTATTCTGCAGGTGGCGCTTATGTCAATTTTATGATGGAGGAAGGTGAGGACCGGATAAAGGCCACATATGGTGCCAATTACAAAAGATTAGCGGAAATAAAAGCTAAATACGATCCTCATAATTTATTCAGGACAAACCAAAACATCAAGCCACAATTAACGGCGGCAGAAATGCAACATTAAGGCGGGGTCATTCCGGTTCTTTCGGCCAGCATGTTGACGGTGTGGTGTGGAGTTAGTACGCTGTTTGCAAATACTCCATTGCCTGCCTGGTCAACCTGTTTATTAACTGTTCCGACAATGGAATTTTCATAATTTCGGTGTCTATGTCGGATACACATTTCATGCAACAAGCCTTAAAAGAAGCCATGAAGGCATTTGAAGATGATGAAATTCCTATTGGCGCGGTGGTGGTAATGAATAATACTATAATAGGAAGAGGGTATAACCAGGTTGAAAAATTAAATGATCCTACGGCGCATGCGGAAATGATTGCTCTCACTTCAGCTTTTAACTATTTAGGCAGCAAATATTTACCTGATGCATCTATCTATGTTACCATCGAGCCCTGCCCGATGTGTGCGGGAGCATTGTACTGGAGCAAGATTGGCAGCGTTGTTTTTGGAGCTACTGATGAAAAAAACGGGAGCATTAGCCGTCCCCCCTACAGCATGCTGCCACATTTATCTCCATTTCATCCCAAAACGATAATTGTACAAGGTGTGTTGAAAGAGGAGTGCGCAAACCTGATGACCAGCTTTTTTAAGAGCAAGCGATAGCAGGGTGAAATAGCTCATAAATGCAGACTACTGCTCAACGCTGCAGTACAGTCGCAATTTGGTAAAGTGCCATTTTTTTTGTAAACTTTATACGCTATTTATCAAACTGTTTGCCATGGGTATATTGCAGCAAATGAAAAGTTGGGGACTAACCCACCATCCCCGGTGGTTGGTTGCATTACGCGTTGTTCTTGGTCTTTTCCTTTTTATGAAGGGTATTTCGTTTATGCGTGATATGAACGGACTGGAGGAGCTTGTGGTGCATACCAGTTTCAGTAATTCGGCTTCATGGATTGCGTTGGTAGTAACATGGTTACATCTCCTGGGCGGTTTCCTCATCATTATAGGATTATTCACACGCCTGGCAGTGGTTGTGCAGATACCTATTTTATTGGGTGCCGTGATTTTTATTAATCAACCTTCTGTTAATGCACTTGAATTTTTGTTTGCCTTTATTATTTTACTACTGTTGGGTTTCTTTTTCGTGCTGGGTGGCGGCCCCATTTCTTTAGATCACTTTTTTTCCAGGTATAAGGCGTAAACTACCAACACATGAGCCTGCTTAATCGTCACGATCACCGCCGTCACGATTGTTGCGGTGCAGCAAAGAAAAATCGGACTTACCAAATTTATAGCTAAGGGTGAACCTGAAGTTTCTTACATTCCATCTCCTGTACGAATCCTGGTAAAAGGATTCTGTATCGTAAATCGTTCCCCAGCGCCTTGTGTTAAATATATCGTTGATCCCAAAAGTGACGGAGGCCTTGTTGTTTTTGAGGAAATCCTTACGTATCGCAAAATCTACATCAAATTCATACAACGTCCTGCCTTGCGGTATTACCCTGGGGGATTCATAATCGGCTATAAGTTGAAAACTCAGGTTATTAAATAGGGGACTGTTTTCCGTTTTTATTTTATAATTAGTGATTAGTCTGCCTTGCCAATTAAAACCTTTATTGCTCAGGTCGGCTTTGTCAACGCCGGCAGATACAGTTCTGTACTGCAGGTTAAACGTGGGTGTTATGTCGAAGTTAGATCCGATTTTGTGCTGCACGGTAAGTTCAGCACCATACCTGTTGGTAGTGTTGGCATTTACAAAAGTATTTAAAATCGCATTAGGGTCAACACCGGCGTTCTGCAATTGTTCATATTGTTCTGTTGTGATCGTATCACTATACTGTGTTATATCGTTGGGGTTATTTCTCCAGTACAATACGCCTAAAATATTGCCGTTTTTATAGTTTTTGCTATAATTTATTTCAAATGAATTGATAAATTCTGGTTTGAGGTTTGGGTTTCCCATACGAAGGTTCACCGGGTCATTAATTTCAATAAATGGATTGAGTTGCCAGAAATCCGGTCGCCTGATTCTCCTCGAAAAGTTAACCTGCAACTCGTCATCTTCCCCTATTTTTTGCGTTAGAAAAAGACTTGGGAACAAGGCGTTCCATATATTTTTGAATGACCCCGGGTATTCATAGCCAAACTTAAATGAACTATCAATCAAAAGTCCATCAAATTTTGAATACTCTGCCCTTACACCTGCCTGGTATGAAAATGTTCCCATTTTTTGCGAATAAGTACCATAAATGGCATCCACGTTTTCAGTGTATTTATAATTATTACTTAGTGGGAGTTTGGTTTCCTGTCCATTGTTAACTTCGAATGCACCATAGAAGCTCTCAAACACATTATTGTAAGCTCTTATGCCGGTTTCAAATTTCGCATCTTCACCAATAGGATGTGTATAATCGGCCTGGAAGGTAAGTTGATCGTTGTTGCCGCCACCTCTATTGACTACTGTTGTTGCCGCCTTGTATTCGGTGCCGTCCGGATAAGTATAGCTATTAATAATATCGGAGTTGGAATTTGCCCCACCATAGTTATAGGTAATGTCGGCGGTTAGTTCCCTTCCGTGTTGCGGAAAAGTATGTACGTAGTTGACGCGGGTGCTGTTGCGGTTAAAGTTCCAGCGGCTGTCACTAACCCGGTCGCCATAATATTGCACAATCTTATCGCTGTTCAGGTATTCCTGCTCCTGACGTTCATCGTTATCGGATTTTCCGCCCCCGAATCTTTGTGTAATAGTGAGGGTATTGCGGTTGTCCATAAAATAATCAAACCCAAAATTCACGGATGCATATTTCCGCAGGCGGTCGTTGATGGTGTTTTGATTGAAGAAATCCTGGGTAACGCCCTGCGATTTATTTTCCCGAAAGGTTTTGCCTTTGGCTTTTCCACCTGATTGATTATAACCGGTACTCATAAAAAAATTTATTTTTCCCTGTCGAATGTTAACACTCAGGTTGCCGTTCAAAATGCCAGGAGTGCCGACAGATGCAGTGACAATTCCATTTAATCCGAAGCGTTTTTCCTTTTTTAATACTACATTAATAATGCCACCGGATGTAGATGCATCAAACTTAGCAGATGGGTTGGTGATCAGTTCAACTTTTTCGATGTGATCTGCCGGAATCTGATCTAAAGTAAGAATCGTGGGCCTGCCATCTACAAATATCTGCGGTGGACTGTTTCGCAATTCCACATTGCCATCTATGTCAACAGAAACAGAAGGAATGTTTTTCATTACGTCTACTGCAGTACCTCCCGTGGCAGTGAGGCTCCTGGAAACATTAAATACTTTGCGATCTATACCCAGTTCAAGTGCCGGACGGGTAGCCGTTATCGTTATACCTTTTAACTGCTTGATTTGTGTTTGAAGCGAAATATTACCCAGGTCTTTTTGATAACCTCCTTTATTATTGTCTGATGATGGTGAAACAATTTGCTCGTGGGGCTCATACCCCAGCGCAGAAATCACTAATTTATAAGTATGATTTGGAGATACATTGTTAAAACTAAAGTTGCCGTTTGACTCAGTAAGCATACCGCCATATAAGCTGTCTTTACCAGAGATATAAATCTGTACTGATGCGGCGTCGATTCCCTTGCCCGTCGACCCATCAACCAGCTTTCCAAAGATCTTATTGGTCTTAAGCCGAATGGTGGGTATATCCCCCGATGGTTGTTGTTCAGGACTTTGAGCGTATCCCTGGAAAAAAATAAATAAAAAGACCATAAATGGTAAAAAAATCTTCATGCTGTTGAATTAGATTGATAAATTAAAAGCTTGAATAACAGCCCACAACCGTCACAGCCGAACTACTCCTTATAGGGTATGCACGAGTTTCGGGGCTTAAGGCATTGAAACATGTATAAATAAGAGAACTGTAAAGGTACATATTAATGGAGAAGGAGAAGAAAAGAAGTCATACATACCGGTAAGCGAGGGACATTTTAACGTTTTTTTTGCCGGTATTTTAGCGAATTATAGATTATGATCGAAAACCCGGACTTCATGCACTCAGGAGAGTAAAAGCAACCATTTGCCCGGGTGAAATAATCCGGCAATAACGGCTTTTTGATTTATTGCGTTCATATTTTGTGCAACAATGCTGCAGCCGCTTTGTCAACAAACCAATGAAGCGACCCTGAAACAGGTTGGATAATTTGGGAAGGATAAAGATCAACGTTGGGGGTGCCCTCAAGCACCTCATGCAAAGCATTAGCTTTATTAGCGCCAAACGTTAAAAAGACAATCCTCGAAGCGCGGTTCACGACCGGCGCCGTAAGGGTAATTCGATGCATTTGTTGTGCCGTTAAATAAAAGGCCTTCACCCATGCTTTTTTTTCATGAATAACCGATGTACCAGGAAAGAGGGAAAGTGTATGTCCATCATCTCCCATACCGGATAATACGAGGTCGAAGCTGTTTCCTTCTTCACCGAAATAGCCCCATAATATTTTCTCATATTCCAGGGCCGATTGTTCTGCATCTATATCAGTACGCATTATATGTACCTGTGCAGGAACAACGGGAACCTTGCTGAGCAAATGTTCGTATGCCATTTTTGCATTATTGCGATCATCTGCAAAAGGAACTGCTCTCTCATCGCCCCAGAAAATATGTAGCTTTTCCCAGGTAATTCGTTCTTTGAAAGGACTGTTGGCCAGCAAATCGTATAGTGCTTTTGGAGAATTACCGCCGGTTACTACCCAGGTAAACCTGTCCTGCTTTTGTAACGTGGTTTGAATAGCAGTTGTAATCCATTCCGCTAACGCAAGACTTAATTCCGCAGGATTATTTTTGATGTGAAGCATAGCAATATCAGGTGTTAGAGTAAGGTATCAGGTATTAGGTATCAGGTGGTTGGCGCAGCAGTGAGCGATCAGCTATGAGCCTTGAATATCCCTCGTATTTCTTCATTTTCAAGTTTTCAAATTTTTCAGGTCCTCACATTTCCACATTAGCTTGCCTACTCCTCATGTGGCGGCGGTAAAGTTACCCAGTTAAAGCCATCCCTGGCAATTAACGCTTCCGCATCCTCCGGTCCCCACGAATCGGGGCCATAATTAGGGAAATCTACCGGTTCACGGGCTTGCCATGTTTCCAGTATCGGCATAATAATTTTCCACGCTGCTTCTACCTGGTCAACACGCATAAATAAAGTGGCGTTGCCTTCCATTACATCCAGCAGCAGGGTTTCGTATGCCTCTGGTTCGTGCTCATCGTAAGCCTCATCGTAGTTGAAGATCATATCCACAGGACTTAAAATCATATTCTGTCCCGGCCGTTTAGCCTGGAAGCGGATGCGGATATCCATTTCGGGTTGAATGCTGATGGTAAGCCTGTTGGGTCGCCAGGTATCCGCTGCTTCGGTAGGAAAAGCGAAATTGGGCGCGGGGCGAAATTGGAAAGTAATAATCGTGCTTTTGTTATGCAAGCGTTTACCGGTACGCACATAAAAGGGAACCCCCTGCCAACGCCAGTTGTCAATATAAAATTTAACGGCGGCAAAAGTTTCTACGCCCGATTCCGGGTCTACATTTTTTTCCTGCCGGTAGCCCTTGATTTTGTCGCCTTTCATCCATCCTTCGCCATACTGTCCCCTTACTGCGTAGTCCTGCACATCGGCGTGGTCTATTTTGCGGATGGCATTGAGCACATCTACTTTTTTATTACGGATTTCATTGGCGTCGAAAGAAACGGGCGCCTCCATCGCAACCATACACATCAGCTGCAACATGTGATTCTGCACCATGTCCCTCAAAGCACCTGATTTTTCATAGTAGGCGCCGCGGTTTTCTGCTCCAACCGTTTCAGCTGCAGTGATCTGTACGTTTTCAATATAGTTCCTGTTCCATATTGGCTCAAACAGTGCATTGGCAAAACGCAAGGCCAAAATGTTCTGTACGGTTTCCTTACCCAGGTAGTGATCTATGCGGAATATCTGGTCTTCGTCGAACATCGTACTTAGCAGGTGATTCAATTTTCTTGCACTTTCCAAGTCGTGCCCGAAAGGTTTTTCTATCACAATACGGGTGCATTTTGTGTCGGCACAAATATTCAATGGACCTAATTTGGCGGCAATATCCGGAACGAGTTGCGGCGCTACGGCAAGATAAAAAATGACGTTAGGATGCTCCCCAAATTCCGCTTCCCTTTCCTTTACAATGTCTGAAATTTTTGTATAAGAAGCTTCATCTTCTCCATCCATTTGCAAATAGCTTACCTGCTCCGCAAACCCCGTCCAATTGCCATTTGACTCGCCCTTACGGCGGGAGAATTTTTTAATGCCTTCGAGGAGATGCTCGCGATACTGATCGTTAGTGTATTCGCTTCTTCCAATGCCTACAATAGCGAATTTTTCGGGCATCCAATCATCAAGGAACAAATTATACAGCGCTGGGGTAAGTTTACGGAGATTGAGGTCTCCGCTTCCTCCAAAAATAAAAATTAATGAGGAGGGAGGACGTTTATGATGTTGGGAAACTGAAATCGTTGACTGCATGGAAAAGAAATATAAGTGACAGCTATTAATAAATAAAAGGACCAGGCGTTTTGTATAGGGGTTAGCTCACGCCTCATTCATTTCACCCCGCATAGTTTTTTATTGCCAATTTGAATGGAAAATTCCTTCCTCATCAATACGCTGATAGGTATGGGCACCGAAGAAATCACGCTGGGCCTGTATCAGGTTGGTGGGCATTACTTCACTGCGATAGGCATCAAAATAACCCAGAGACACACTCAATGCGGCAACCGGGATTCCTGCCTGGGTTGCCGTAGAGATGAATTTTCGGGTATTTGCCGTTCTTGTTTTAAGTAAACCCGCAATTTGATTATCCAGTAAAATGTTCGATAATGAAGGGTTGCCGGAATAGGCTTTGTAAAATATTTCAAGTAAAGTGGAACGGATAATACAACCCCCTCTCCATATTTTTACTACTTCCGGAAGTGGTATTTCCATATCGTATTCTTTGGAGGCAACAAATAATAAGGCCAACCCCTGCGCGTAGCTGATAAGGGTGCCGAAAAACAAGGCCTCCCTGGCCTGGTGTATGATATCTTCTTTAGAAACACCCGTAATCTTTATGGTAGAAGGAAACACCTGTGAGGCTTTAACCCTTTCCTGTTTGAGCGCGGAAAGATTGCGCATACTCACGGCAATATCTATGGTAGGTATGGCAATCCCGAGGTCCATGGCATCCTGCGAGGTCCATTTGCCCGTACCTTTTGACCCCGCTTTATCGAGAATTACATCCACTAAGCGTTTGCCGGTTTTATCATCATCTTTCAGAAAGATATCACGGGTTATTTCCACCAGGAACGACTGAAGTTCACCTTCATTCCATTGTTTAAACACCTGGTGTAATTCGTCGTTGGTGAGCCCGTATCCCCGATGCAGGACATCGTATACTTCGCTGATGAGTTGCATAATGCCATACTCAATACCGTTATGTACCATTTTTACGTAATGCCCGGCAGCGCCTTTGCCCAGGTGGGCTACGCATGGCTCACCGTTTACTTTAGCCGACACGGCCTCAAGCATCGGTTGGATATGTGGGTAAACTTCCGGGTCGCCTCCAGGCATAATGCTCGGACCTCTCCTGGCACCTTCCTCTCCGCCGGAAACGCCCATTCCCATAAAATGAAATCCCTTTGCCTGCATGTATTGCACACGGCGCAGGGTATCGGTATAGTGAGAATTTCCGCCATCAATTACAATATCGCCTTTATCAAGCAGTGGTATCAGTTCATTCAATACATCATCCACGGGTTTGCCGGCCTGCACGAGCAGCATGATTTTACGAGGCGATTTAAGCCTATTTACCATTTCCGCAAGGTCGGAAGTGCCTTCAACCGTTGTGCCCGGGGTAATTTCAGTCTTTAGTTCCGTTACTTTTTGGGGGGATCTGTTATAGCCGATCACCGCAAATCCATGATCAGCCATATTTAATAAAAGGTTACGCCCCATAACGCCTAACCCGATCAATCCAAAATCAAATAATTGATTTGCCATAGTAATGTTGATAAGATGAAAAAGGAGGGCAAATTTAGGTTATTTCATCTGTTTATTCCCGGTTGATTTTTGAACAGATCTTATTCTGCCTTATCAACTAACCGGACTAACTATTGCAAGGGTTCTGGGTTATTTTACTTCTTCGAAATCAATATACTCACCCGAAGGCTCTCTTTTGGAAGACTGCTGAGGAGGCGGGGCTGTGGTGGATTGTTGCTGCATGTTTTCGTGCATACGCTCCTGCATTTCATTGAACTGCTTTTTTATTTGTTTGCCTGTTCTGAAAACCGGGATCAGGAAGCCTGTAATAAAACGGTATACCACATAACCCAGGAGTATGTAAAAAATATATTTCATGGCAGAACGCGAAGTTAATAATTTTCTCTTTTTTTACATAATAGTTAGTTGTTAAAGGTGTTGATGAAACTGAGCCGGGATTATTGCGTTTGCGATAAACAGTAATATTTGCTCCCTTTTTGTTGCCGAAATCCATGGTTTTAGTAAGTGATAACCCGTAGCAATACCTTTGTACACAAATATTGGCCCTATGCCCGAAAAGTTTAATGAATTCATCACTGTTGTTTTTACCCTTTTTGCAGTAATTGACATTATTGGGTCGGTTCCCATATTTATTTCCCTCAAACAAAAGCTGGGGGGTATAAATGAATCCAGGGCTACACTCATTTCCGGCGTATTGATGATTTTGTTTTTGTTTGCCGGCGAACAACTATTACGCATACTCGGGCTGGATGTAAAAGCATTTGCCGTTGGCGGTTCCATTGTTATATTTATTATAGGACTGGAAATGGTACTCGGTACCGACTTCTTTAAAACGGATACAGACGTGAAGTCCTCTACCCTGGTGCCTATTGCATTTCCCCTTATTGCGGGGTCGGGAACGCTTACCACTATTATATCTCTGAAAGCAAGTTTTTCTGATGGGATAATATTGGGGGGAATTATCGTTAATCTGCTTTTCATCTTCCTGGTATTAAAATCCCTGAATGTTATTGCAAAACTTTTGGGGCAGGTTGGATTAATTGCGGTACGTAAGTTTTTTGGCGTAATTTTGCTCGCCATCGCAGTAAAAATATTTGCAGAAAATGCGCATGGGTTGATTAAGTAATGCGGAAATTTGAAGAGGGAAATTTAACAAAGGAGAAGAATTTTTGATTACGCTGTTGCTTAATCAATCACACATTAGTTCTTATTGAGATTAGGTATGCGTGTGAAAACCCATTTCTCCCATTTTCACATTCGTTACATTCTCACGTTTTTAGGCCTCGTCGTACAATGGATAGTATAAGAGTTTCCGAAGCTCCAGATACAGGTTCGATTCCTGTCGAGGCTACTTTTTACCTGCCGTGTTATTAGCTACATAGATAATCGGCCGTAATGCATCGGTAGGCCGTAACTCACCGTTTTTTTTATTTTCTTACCTTTGTAGCACTGGGAAAATCTTCCCGAGCCAATATTGCATTTTCATAATCATTGCTTTCGCTTGTATAAAGCATAAATTTTTTGGTTCGAAAGCCTTGTCAACGGATTAATAAAATCCTCAAAAGTATACGATTAGCATCCTGTAATGAATCGAAAATGTATCGGTTCATGATGTTGTTAATAAAGAGATCAGGAAGAAACGCCCCAGGTATCCGGCAATGGAGGTTTGCTACTTATTTTGGGAACGCCATGAAACAATTGAAACCCTAAGCCTTTGGCTCAATAAATTAAAAAAAGCAACATGAAGAATATTTTAGAACAACAATTTTGGAACAATACTATACTGGCCTGGATTATTGCCGTGGGTATTATTATACTATCATTCTTTGCGATCAGGTTGTTTCGATATATTATTCTGCGAAAAATAAAAGCCTGGTCTTTACACACTGCTACTACCTGGGATGATTTTTTGGTTATAACCATCGAGAACTCGGTTATTCCCATATTGAATGCCAGCGCGGTTTATTTCGCACTATCCACTCTCGCTCTTCCGGAAAAGATAAAAAAAGTGGTACATGTAGCTTTCCTGGTAGTAGTTACATTTTTTGTGTTGAGAACCATCACTGCAGCCTTTCGCAAATTTATTTTTTCTTTTATTCAAAGGCAGGAAAACAGCGAGGCTAAAAAGAAGCAGGCTAACGGTCTTATTATTATTGTAAGTGCAGTGATATGGGTGTTGGGATTTATCTTCCTGATTAACAATCTTGGCTATAATGTAACCACGCTTATTGCCGGGTTGGGTATTGGTGGTATTGCGATTGCGCTTGCTGCCCAGGCTATTTTGGGCGACCTGTTCAGCTATTTTGTAATCTTTTTTGACCGGCCTTTTGAAATAGGTGATTTTATTATAGTAGACGATAAATCGGGTATCATTGAATACATCGGTATCAAAACTACGAGGATCAGAACTTTAAACGGCGAACAATTGATCTGTTCCAATACCGATCTGACCAACGCCCGGGTGCATAATTTTAAACGATTGGAAAAAAGAAGGATTGTGTTTACACTGGGAGTAACCTACCAAACCACGCACCAGCAATTAGCGCAAATACCAGCTATCATAAAAGGAATTATAGAGAAACAGGATAAGGTTCAATTTGACCGGGCACATTTTTCCGGTTATGGTGATTTTAGTCTCAATTTTGAATCTGTATATTATGTTCTTGATGCTGACTACTCGGTGTACATGGATAAGCAGCAGGATATTTATCTTGCTATATATGCAGCATTCGGGAGCAAAGGCATTGAGTTTGCTTACCCAACTCAAACCCTTTTTGTGCAGCGCGAAACAAATGGATCAGTTGCTCCACAGGGTAGTCGTAAAAATGAAAATACTTATAGCTGACTGCAATATAGGTTGTTTCAGAAACCCGTTTTATATTATGAGGCGAACACCCCCAAGGTCAGAAACACGATGCGAGAAACGGTTGCCGGGAGAACTGATAAACATAAAATTGATGGGGATATTCCATTCTTTGCTTAGCTTTTCTATGATTTCGGGCCCGAAAGTGCCGTGAATCTGAAGATACTCGATGCTGATGTCTGGATAAGCCCTGTCAAGCACTTCCAGGTCTTTCAAAAAATCTTCCTTTACGATATCGTGCTTTTTCAAAACAGTAACAATTTTCAGTTTTTTAGTAATCTCATTCTCCTGTACATATATCATTACTTTATTGAGGATAGATATATCATCGCCTTTAGTGAAATACACAAACTCCTGCTCGGTGAGTGCTTTAAGTGTACGACTCAGATGCAACCTGCTAACGGCGGCAATGCTTTTGAGTGTAGTAAAAAAGCTATTCACTACTATAATCATATACTTTAATATCTCGTTGCGGTTTAACATCAAGGTGATAATGATGATAGCTGGAATGGCATATTGCAAAAACACAATAAGATACCCGGGGTGCATGACCACATTGCCATATAATGCTAAAACCACGGCAAGTACGGCGATAGTTACCGACAATACAGGTGCTTTTTCAGGACGGGGCCGCGCGCTTCTTTTGATCTTTAAAAGGAAGTTGCCGAAGCCAAAATAAATCATCACCAATAAAAAGGAAATGGTATAGACCCCTGCAAGTGGTCCTAATTCGCCGTGTGTGATAAACAATACCGAAATACAAAGCAGGAAAAAGAGGATTAATATGCGCGGCGAGCTACCCCGTTTATTTTCTTTCAACAAAAACTGGGGCAAAATACGATCAAGTGTCATTCTTTTGATCAGGCCATTTACGCCTATGTAAGATGTAAGCAAGGCGCCGCTCAACACCAGTACGGCATCTATAGAAATAAATGTGGCCAACCATTGTCCGCCCGTGCTACCACCCAAATGAGATAGCAATGCTTCCTGGTTGCTGGCTACTTCTGTAAGGGGCAATGCCATAACTGCGGTAAGCGCCATTAATGGATTAATGACGCTGACGGCAATCCACCTATTGCGCAACGTTTTTCTGAACACACCCTGTTTCTGTTCCTCTACAAAGTTGGCAGAGCTTTCAAAGCCGGATATCCCCAACATAGCCGTACTGAAACCAAGAAAAATGGCGGTTGCAAAACCACCATTAAGGGGTGTTTTGAAGTTTAAGGATGCCACATCCAGTCCATTTTGTAAAACATACCATATCCCGCTGATAATTAAGGAAAGCATGGCAAAAATATGCAGTACAAAAATGATGATTGCTACGATAGAGGATTCGCTGATGCCGGACATGACCAAAAACAGAAACGCCGTAAGCAATATGGTGGTGGCAGTAACTACGGGTATAGAAGGAACTATATTGTGCAGGTAATGCATGGCCTCGCTGGAAGAGATTACGGCGGTTGCCATATATGATAATATCGTGAGACAGGCCGCTACAGATGCATTACTTTTGGTAGTGGTGTTCAACAGCACATTATATGCGCCGCCATTCAAGGGCAATGCACCAACAACTTCGCCATAAATTTTACGAAACATAAACAGCACAGCCGCTACTATAAGCAAAGCCAGCCATGCATACTGCCCGGCATACAAAATGGTGAGTGACGATACATACAGGCAGGAAGAAGTGATGTCGTTGCCGCAAATAGCTGTAGCTGCCAGTTCGCCTAACTTTTTTTGATGTTGCATAAAAAGCGCTTACTTCAAAGTTTCATGGTTAAGGAATAGGCAGGTTCTGAAACATTTATCCCGGAGATGAAAGTAAGCATATTATTTAAAATGTAATTGCAGCATCTATTCAAAAACATCCTGCAACAAATTGTTTTCAAATTGGATTGTACAATATTTAAAAAATGAATAGAGATATCTTTGTTTGCATTTCACTTCAATATTCAGATAGCTATTTATGACGAAGTCTCCTATTGATCAATTGTTAAAACCAGTTAGCCGCTTTATACACCAGGAATTTACGGGCGGCATTATATTGTTCTGCAGTGTGGTCATCGCCATTATTTGGGCAAATTCGCCATGGGCGTCATCCTATCATGAACTATGGGAGATGAGTTATTCTGTAAAATTTGCTGGTAAGGGAATTGATAAGCCTTTGCATGTGTGGATCAACGATGGACTGATGGCTTTGTTCTTTTTTGTGATCGGCCTTGAGCTTAAAAGAGAGTTCATGGCAGGCGATCTTTCTACTGTAAAAAAAGCCACCCTCCCGATGGTGGCAGCATTAGGAGGCATGTTGGTGCCGGCATTGATTTACATTGCATTTAATA
>DASUFG010000421.1:0-3745 GCA_036274715.1 Agriterribacter sp. | reverse complement strand
CTCTTTTGCCTTCTGTGGCAATCATAATTTCGACCGAACTATACTCCTGCCCCTATTTGCAATAAATAAGTTGCAATAAACAGTCCGTATAATCTGTGATCATATGCCACACGAGCCCGATAGCAATTAGCCTTGTGGGTTTAAAAAACAGTAAGATGATGTAGAGCGCAATAGCTCCATAGCTATGCAGCATATGGTAACCGATGCTGCAGCGGCACATGGCATATACCGGCCTTGCCAGCAAATGGTCTGCATCAACTATCATGGTCAGCAATAAAATGCCATAAGCCCTGGGCCAATGGTCCCTGTATAGCAGCAGGGCAATGAATAGAGGAGCAATAAAGTGAAGTCCATAATGAATAATTTGCTGCATCATCAACGGGTTATTTTACACGGCCGCAAACATAAGTCATCCGGGGCAACCTCCACGAAACAGCCAAATACGGATGGCGGAACTAAATTTAATCATTTGATTAAATAATTTGATTAAATCCGGATTTTATGTTTAGCTTTGTACCGATAAATCACCCGCAATGGCAAAAAGCAAAGTTGTAACGGTAATCTCTACTGAAGAAAAGATAAAAGAGGCGGCACGGAAAGTGTTTACCCAAAAAGGCTATGCCGCCACCCGAACCCGCGATATTGCCGATGAAGCGGGGATTAACCTGGCCTTATTGAATTACTATTTCCGGAGTAAGGAAAAATTATTTGAACTGGTCATGGCCGAAAAGATGAGCCAGTTCTTTGGTTTTATTGGTCCGTTTCTGAACGACGAGTCAACAACACTTCAAATTAAATTGGAACGCATCGCCGGGCATTATGTTGACTTGCTACAAGCCAATCCTGACCTGCCCATTTTTGTGTTAGGCGCGATAAGGAGTAACCCTGGTCATTTTATTAAAATCATAAAGGACACCAATGTGCTGACACAGTCGGTTTTTTTAAAGCAAATTCAAAAAAAGAAGCCCGGCTTGAATCCTTTCCATTTTTTGATGAACCTGTTGGGCATGTGTGTTTTCCCGTTCATCGCAAAACCCATTTTTGAAACGATGAAGCTGGTGGACGAAAAATCTTTTAATGAAATGATGCAGGAAAGAAAAGCGCTGATACCGGTTTGGGTAAAAGCCATGCTTGATGTAAAATAATTATTTGCATTTCATTAATTCAAATGAATGGTATGAATAGTAAACGAAGTGAAATCTTAATAGTAGTGATATTCCTGCTATTATGCGTAACGCCGGGACAGGCCCAGGTAAAGCAGTTGAGTATTGAAGAATGCTACACGATGGCCACGCAACATTACCCGCTCGCCAAACAACGCGACCTGATCGGTCAGAGTAAAATGTATAACCTCGACAATGCCTCAAAAGGATATTTGCCGCAGGTAAGTATTAACGGGCAGGCCACCTACCAGTCAGACGTGGTCACCATTCCCATCAAGGTGCCCGGCATTGAGTCGCCCTATATTCCAAAAGACCAGTATAAATTATACGGAGAAGTGACCCAAACGATATTTGATGGCGGCATTATTAAACAGCAGAAAAAGGCGGAGGAGGCCGAGGCGGTTGTGGAGGAACAAAAATTAGATGTAGAACTTTACCAGCTTAAAGACAGAATTAACCAGTTGTTTTTTGGCGCGCTACTGGTAGGGGAACAAATACAACAAACCCAGCTCTTAAAGAAAGATATACAATCGGGTATTACTACCATCGAGGCAACAATGACCAATGGTGCCGCCCTGAAATCAAGCGCCGATATTCTTAGGGTGGAAGGTATTAAGGCAGACCAGCGTACCACCGAGTTGACAGCTACCAGGAAAGCTTACCTGGATATGCTGGGACTATTTATTAACCAGCCGTTGGATGAAAATACGGTGCTGGTTCCGCCATCATTATTGCTGCCGGCCGAAGAAATAGCAAGACCAGAACTCAAGCTGTACGATTACCAGCTAAAAAGCCTCGACATACAAAAAAACATGCTCAAGGCGCGGAATACGCCCAGGTTCAACTTTTTCGTCCAGGGGGGGCTGGGCCGACCGGCACTTGATATTTTTGAAACTAAATTTAAGGGATATTATATTGGCGGTATCCGGCTTAATTGGACTTTGTCGGGCTTTTATGATTTGAAAAATAACAACGCGCTGATCGAGAGCAATCAAAGGATGGTTGAACTGAAAAGAGAAACCTTTCTCTTTAATACCCAATTGGCGCTGACGCAGCAAAATGCGGAAATTGCCAAGTTCAGGGAATTGCTCGAATCGGATGAAGCCATTCTCGGGTTAAGAAAAAACATCAAGAACACCGCTTCAGCGCAACTGGAGTTTGGCACCATCACAACCAACGACTACTTAAAAGAAGTAAATGCTGAAGACCAGGCAAGGCTAACACAAATCACGCATAAAATACAAATGCTGTTAGCCATCTATAACCAAAAGACAACTTCAGGACATTAAATCAAAAGAAAGTAAAATGAAAAATCTTTGTATTATCAGTTGCTTTTCGCTTATCCTTTTTTCGTGCGCTGAAAAAGAAAACCCGTACGATGCCAGCGGGACCTTTGAAGCGGTGGAAACCATTGTGCCGGCAGAAGCGAATGGCATTATAAAAGAACTCCATATTGAAGAAGGGCAACTATTGGAAGCCGGTCAAATAATTGGCTATATAGATACGGTGCAATTGTATTTAAAGAAAAAGCAACTCGAAGCGCAAATAAAAGCAACCGGCAAACGCATGCCCGATATACCCACACAAACCAGTGCTTATCAACAGCAGACAGCTGCTACCCAGGTAAAGCTGGATTATTTACTGCAGGAACAGCAAAGGATTCAAAAATTGGTGAACGCAGATGCGGCTACGCCAAAACAACTGGACGACATCAATGCCCAGGTTGCTGAAGTGCAGAAGCAACTGGATGTTATTCAAAAGCAAAAGGCAGCCAACGTGTCGGCACTGCAAACGCAAACATCGGCATTGCAGGGAGAAGTGCTGCCGCTTGGTGTGCAGGTGGCGCAGATAGATGATCAACTGCAAAAATCAAGAATCATAAACCCGGTTAATGGTACGGTGTTGGTAAAATATGCTGAGGAAAATGAAATGGCTGCTATCGGTAAACCGCTTTACAAAATTGCGGGGTTAAAAACGATACTGCTAAGAGCCTATGTAACCGCCGCCCAGTTTGATCAATTAAAACTTGGACAAAAAGTAAAAGTGATGGTGGATGATGGAACAGAAAAATACAAAGAATATGAAGGGGTAGTGGAATGGATAAATAACAAAGCGGAGTTTACCCCTAAAACCATTCAAACCAAAGATGAGCGGGCGAACCTGGTGTACGCGATAAAAGTAAAAGTACAAAATGACGGATTTATAAAAATAGGAATGTACGGTGAAGTAAAATGGCAATAATGGCAGCAGTTGAATTAAAAAATATTGTAAAAACCTACGGCAAAGAAAAATTGGTTGCGGTTAACGATGTATCATTCAGCGTAAACAAGGGCGAAATATTTGGACTGATCGGTCCGGATGGAGCAGGTAAAACCAGTATCTTCCGCATACTCACTACTTTGCTTTTGGCCGATAGCGGTAGCGCCACTGTTGAAGGATTTGATGTGGTGAAGGAGTATAAAAAAATCAGGAACACCGTGGGCTATATGCCCGGGAGGTTTTCGCTATACCAGGATTTAACCGTTGAAGAAAATCTTGATTTTTTTGCTACGGTTTTTAACACTACCGTAAAAGAGAATTAC
>DASUFG010000420.1:0-2693 GCA_036274715.1 Agriterribacter sp. | reverse complement strand
GGATACCCGCCCGGGAAAAACCGCCTTTCCCAAATAAAACACAAATGGACATCCCCTTCTTCAAGGGACTGGACCCTGATTCTGCAGGCTCTTTTGGTGCAGGCGTACTTGTAAATACTACAGAAGCCGGGGCAACTAACGGTGACGGATACCTGTATATTTATGGTGTCAGGGGCAAACAAAAAGAGATCATAGTAGCACGGGTAAAACCGGCAGCGTTAGATCAGTTCGATCAATGGAGGTTTTGGAATGGTAAATCCTGGACTAATGATATTAACACGATATCACCCATCGCAGATCATGCTTCCAACGAAATGAGCGTATCACAACTGGAAGACGGACGTTATATCATGGTTTTCCAGGAAGATGGATTAAGCAGCAGGATTGGAATTAAGCTGGGCGCCTCGCCGGCTGGTCCTTTTGGTGAAATGATAGCGATTTACGATGCTAAGGATGATCTCCGGGATTCTCCCAATCTGTTTTCCTACAATGCCAAGGCACACCCGGTATTGTCCAACCGGGGCGAATTGTTGATCAGTTATAACATAAACTCTTTTGACTTCAACACAGACATTAAAAAAAACCCGCACCTGTACCGTCCCAGGTTCATCAAACTGAAATATGAATAACCACTATCATACAAAATAAATTTACCTGGTTTATTAAAAAACGTAAACATGAAACGATTGCCAATTGCTAACTTCCTGATTATTTTTATTTCGGTTAACCTTTATAGTTATGCAGGTACGGGAAATATAGCCCCACTTGCAAAAGTTACGGCTTCCACAATTGCCGGCGGCGCTTACACCGCACAAAATGTAACGGATGGCTGGATCGGCGTTGATGGCAAGGGGGAGTGGGCCTGTGAGGGTGCCACAACAGATTGGGGTTATATCCGCTTGCCATGGATACAACTGGATTGGAATCAACCTCAACTTATCAACAAAATAATTTTGTACGATCGCCCATCCCTGCAGGAAAACATTGCCGGAGGAAAACTTGTTTTCAGTGATGGCAGTATTATTTGGGTGAATCAAATACCAGCAGATGGCAGTGGCATTGCCGTTAGGTTTGCCACCAAAAGCGCTGCATGGGTAAAGTTTATTGTGACGGATGCAACCGGGGGAGAAATAGGGTTTTCGGAAATAGAAGTTTTTCCCTCTCCGGAGCAAACAAATGATTATGTTTCCTGGGTAGATCCTTATATTGAAACCAACCGCGGCCGGTATTTTTTCTTTATTACCGGCAGCCTCCCTTTTGGTATGGCCAGTTCAGCACCGCTCACCCGCAATAAAAATCAATATGGTGGCGGATACAACTATAACGAAAGGGAAATCCTGGGTTTTGAACAGATACACGCCTGGATGATGTCGGGAATAGAAATTATGCCCGCTTCCGAAAACGAACACCCTCCTGCAGGACAGCAGGGATGGAAATCAATCTTTTCTCACGACGATGAAATAGTACAACCTGGTTATCACCGCGTAATGTTGCAAAAAAATAAAATATGGGTAGAGCAAACCGCAACAGAACGCGTTAATTTTTACAAATTCCGTTACACAAAAGATACCCAGGGCAGGATTATCATCAACCTGTGCGGCCATGTATCAAACAGCACGATGGCGGATGCGAACATCACCCGTGTAAGTGACACGGAGATCGAAGGTTCCTTCAGTTCCGTCAAAAGATATTGGGGTGGTCCAAAAGATGTGCGCATTTTCTTTACCATAAAGTTTGACAAACCCTTTCAATCCCTGGATGCATGGGAAGGACAAAAACATAACATCAATATCAACCAGGCATCAGGCGACAGCCTGGTATTGACTGCCGCCTACGATTGCAGTAAGGGTACCGATCTGCAAATGAAAATCGGGCTCTCCTACACCAGCATAGAAAACGCCAGGAATAACCTGGACCAGGAATGCAGCAGCTGGGATTTTTCGAAAATAAAGCAACAAGCGCAAACCACCTGGAACCAATGGTTGGGACGCATCGATGTAAAAGGCGGGAGCTATGAACAAAAAATAAAATTTTATACTGACTTGTGGCATGCATTGCTGGGCCGACAGAAAATCAGTGATCTCTCCGGCGATTATCCCGATCGTACCACAGGTAAAAGAGAAGGAAATTTTACGGATGCCATATTTAAGGTAAAAACCGTTCCAAAAGACGCTTCGGGCAAACCGAAGTTCAATATGTATAACTCCGATGCATGGTGGCTAACGCAATGGAACCTGAATGTGCTCTGGGGGTTGGCATGGCCGGAAGTGATGGATGAAATGTCGTCGTCCATGATCGAATATGCAAACAATGGTTACCTGTTGCCCCGGGGACCGTCCGGTGGAGGTTATTCTTATATCATGACAGGCGACCCGGCAGCCAACCTGATTGTAAGCACATATATGAAAGGATTGCTGAAAAAAACAGATGTCAATCATGCATACGAAGTGGTAAAGCGAAATCAAATGCCTGGTGGAATGTTAGGAAGCAGCGAGGATATCACATTTTATACCCGTAATGGATGGTGGCCAAATAACGCAGGCATTACCATTGAAGCGGGCTTCCAGGACTGGGGTGTTGCACAGATGGCATTGAAGCTCGGAAAGAAAAAGGATTATCATTTTTTCATGAAGCGATCAAAGGGTTGGCAATTCTGTTTTGATCCTGAACAGAAATTATTATTTCCAAAAGAT
>DASUFG010000419.1:0-3018 GCA_036274715.1 Agriterribacter sp. | reverse complement strand
TCGCCCCTTACGGGAACATTTATTCTATTCAAGACATATTCGCCATTGTTGCCCGTACTCAGCAGGTTATCTTCCAGTTTAAAAAGAGAGGAGAATTGCATACTGGTGGATTTAAAAGTTACAAAACAGGCACATCTTAGTAAGCCAATATTTTTATTCGTAACGCCATAAAAAGCTTGCTATGCATCGTCAAAATCAATTGTTCATTTCACCGGAGCTCATCTTTTTGCTTTTTTATGAACCGGCTTTTTTACAATTTTAATTTTCGCCGGCTTTGGTTTGTTTACTTTGGGCATTGCAGTTGCCGCATAATAAGCATCGCGAAGTTGAATGATATACTTTGATATGTCATGAGTTCTGGCCAAGTCCTCGTTTTCGCCTTTTTTGCGTATGCCCACTGTTGCATTGTTTATTGCAGACAAGGCATGGATCAGAAAATGTAAATGTTCCAGCTCAGTTGCCTTTTTCCCTTCAGATCCTGCCTTCAACCACAGTTTATTAAGATCAGCAGTAATCTTGTCCCATTGCTTTCCTTCATTGGTTTGCTCATCCCCAAGCAGTATTAAGCACAGGTCAATATTTATCGATGCTACCATGTCCCAGTAATCTAAATTTTTAAAGTCGCTTTCGTCATTGATTCTTTCTTTTAGTTGATCAAGCTTCTCCCTGGCTTCTGCCTTTGACCTCACCTTATAGTTTTTCCCGGCTATTATAAATGCACTATCCCATACAACGGCGTTGGATAAAACCAATATACATTCCAATTCAATAGCGTTGGTAACGGAATAGACCTTGTTGCTGTTTCCCGGTATACCGGCTGCATGGTCATAACAGAACGCGGCCTCTTTATAAGCTTCGGCTCTTTGTCGTTTATCATTTAACAGCATTGCTTTTCGCTTGTAAGTGCTGCCGAGAAGGTTTAACCGTTCCGCAGTTTCCCCCGCAGTACATAATAGTCTTAAATCTTTGATCACCTTTTCCATCTTGGCAGGAATCGTTCTTTTAACTTTCAAATCATGGTTTTCAAAATAGTCCTTCACATAGAGTTTAGCCCTTGCATTGCAATATTTTTCCATGCAGAAATACGAGAAGCCCGCATTTTCTAAAACAAGTAAGGATTCAAATTTTTCGATCGCTTCCTTATACATCGCCATTTCCAGGAAAATCAATGCCTGCCTTTCTGTTATCTGCGCACTTCCAAAACCAGCCTTTTCAATAGCTGCAGTAATTATTTTGAGTTCCGCAAGGTTATCAACCGTTGCTTTTCTACCCATCTGCAATTGGTTGAGCAGGTTATCCAGGTGTATTTCTGCCTCCTCCGGAACGATATAACTGGGCGACCATGACTGATTTCTTCTTGCCACACCTTTCAATTTAAAAAACGGATCACCATAACATTGATAGGCCCCCCAGGTATTATTGCCAGGGTGTTTTTCATATAAAAAATTTCTTGCTTTTTGTACGGCATCTCCAAAATTGTCGCCTTCAAACAGGCAAGTGTAAAATACTTTGGCAAAATCTAACGCAGCGGCATCATCAACGGCCCAACCGGCAGCTATAACCGCTTTCACTCCAATTTTGATTAACTCAGTTCCAATATTGGCTGCCAGTTTGTACCTATTCTGATACAGTTTTTCCTGGTCGGGATCTATTTTACCGAGATGGCAACAATTTACAAATACCAGTTCCGGCACAACGGGCATTTGCTGAATATCAAATACCGTGAGAAATGCATCTTTACCAATCACCATCCCCGATCTTTTGGGCGAGGTGGCATTGAAAGCTCCATGCCCCGCCAGGTGAATGATGGTGTAATCATTACAAAAAAAATAGCGAACAATGTCGGCGGCCTCTTTATTGATGACTGTGTTAACCGGGTATCCCGCATTTTTCAGAACTTGCTCTACCGCTTCACCTTCTTCCTTTGCACCTGGCAACTGGTTTATAAAGTCGTGCAAAACAGGATCAGCGATGACCAGGGCCCTGTCTTCCGCCACTCGTTTTATATTGATCCGGTATTCGCCGGTAGATAACTGCCGTATCATGCCAGCATTAATGCAGAGCGGTTTTACATTAATTGTATCGTCCTGCAGCAGTTCCCATGGGTAGGCAGCCGTGTTGGCATCAAGTATCCAGGAAATATTTCCTTTACTTTTTAATTTTTCTTTTAGCTGATTGGGCACCATTAATTCAAACAAAGTTTTAGCGGTGCATGCCGACCATTTGTTTTTGATAGACACTTCGGAGATAAAAAGGTCGATCAATGGAGTGCTGCTGTATAATTCACTCTCCTCTTCCCTTGAATCGCCGGTAGAAGCCCCAAACACCATGCTGGATGGCTCTCCGGTTCCTTCCGGTGCAGGCTTGTATTTTACCGTTATCCTGTTCCACCAATCTTCGGATGAATCAAGTGGTATCCTTTTTCGAATACCCAGTAGGTTTTTTATCTTTTTATTTCCAATGACGATGTTGTAAGTTGAATTTTCCTTATTTATGATTTTATTCAATACGTACATGCAGCTCAATGCCCTAAAGGCGTAAACCTCTACAAACTCAATATGCTGAATTGTTTTGCCATTATTCTTAAACAATGTAGTTGCTTTCTCATTCGCGTTGTTTACCCCTTCAATGATTGCTTTCAGGGAGCTTTCAACAGAAAGTCCGCCATAATCGCAACCGATTATTAAAGCCGAAATTCCCACTCCATTTTTTGGCTCCGACTGCCCCTTTATGCTCAATAGATAATTGGAAACGCCCTGTTCCACCGTTTTCGCAAGCTGGAATGAGGTGAGACTACCAGGATCGCCCAGGCCAACAATGAGTGCGCCGGCAAAATCGTTGACTTCATTTCTGGCAAAAATATCGTTCGTGCCTATTTTCCCGGGATAAAGGCCTAACTGATGTTTGGAGGTTAGTATACCGCCTAAGTAATCGTCTATTATCTTTTCGGCAAATAATATTCCATCATTAACAAAATGCCCGGCTAACACCGGGAATGCAGCGTAACAAAGATCCCCA
>DASUFG010000418.1:0-11296 GCA_036274715.1 Agriterribacter sp. | reverse complement strand
GATCAGCGCAATATCTTTGCCGCCCATATTGTTGTCCCTTATCTTTTTTTGAATTTCATCGTTATACACAAAATTCACATAATCCATATCATTCAGCCGCCTGGGAATACCATTGGATATAAACAAATCTTTCAATCCATCATTATCAAAATCCAGCCACAAGGGCGCCCAGCTCCAGTCCGTTGCCGCAATACCTGAATACAGTCCTGTTTCACTGAATGTGCCATTTCGCCTGTTGTATTGCAGGTTATTCCTGGAATATTGGTAATTGTACCCCATGGCAATCTTATCGTAAAAAATATCGTAGTCGTCGTCACCAAAAGAACGCTTAAGGATATATGGGTCCGATGCCAGCATATCCAAAGAAATGATCTCCGGGTAGCCGTCGTTATTTGCATCTGCCACATCTACTCCCATAGAATATTTACTGGTGTGCGCAAGTTGCCTTTCAACCTCATCAACAAATGTTCCGTTTCTTTGATTAATATACAGGTAGTCATTTTCGTGAAAATCATTGCCGATGTATATATCGGGCCAGCCGTCCAGGTTAATATCGGATATACATATGCCCAGTCCATAACCAATCGCAGAACTGTTAATCCGGCTTTCCCTGGTAACATCCCTGAAGCGACCTTCATCATTTTTGAATAAACGGTCGCCGGACAATGAATCATAGGTGCCCAGGAACTTAGCACGTGGTGCAAATGAGCCATCCTGGTGAATGGAAAGATTGAGCAGGTACATGTCCAGGTCGCCATCCATATCGTAATCAAAAAAAGCTGCCTGTGTACTAAAACCCGAAAAATTCAACCCATATTGCATCGCCTGGTCTTCATAAAAAGGAATACCATTTTTTATCCCCTTGCACACAAGAAGCTGGTTATGCATTTTTGAGCCCCTGAACCCGGTCACCTTGCAAATATAAATATCGAGCATTCCATCATTGTTGATATCCGCAACGGAAACACCGGTAGACCAGCCGTGATCCTGTGGCACCCGGGCTGCTTCCGTAACGTCGGCAAAATGCAGGTTGCCCTTATTTAAAAAGAGCTTGTTATCGCCCTGGTTAGATGCAAAAAACAGGTCAACCAGCCCGTCGTTATTAAAATCGCCTGCACCAACGCCCGAACCATTGTAGAAATACATATAGTTGAACATATTAAAACTATCCGTAGGCGTAAGTTGATTATTGAAATTCAAACCGGTTTTGCTATGATCCCGCACTTCAAATAAAACCGGTGCTGCCGGTTTGCTTTTTGTGGTACATGCAGCAAAAAAAAATGCGCAGGCTACGCATATCAGAAAAAAAAAGTATGAGCTTTTAACATGCATCTATTGCGTCTTTATTTTGAGGTAGCGGCACCATGAACTCCATTACTTGCCTGTATGTATTGGATTCATGGTATACAAAACCGGGTATTCGTTGTTTTGAAGAAATAAGAGATGGATTCCCCTGGCATTTTTGATCATGGCAATATCTCTTAACTCGCCACGCAACCCCAACCCTGTTTGCACGGCAGATTGCCAATTCAGGTTTCCCTTGCCGTCATTGATCAATATGTCCCCGAAACTCGCGTCTAACTTTTCAAATTGCGGCAAAAAACCAAATTGATTTCCACCGGTCACGAGGTCAACATAGCCATCTCCGTTCACATCCATTGGCATAATAGCATTGATACAGGAGAGCTGAACCATCGGTGGCAACTCCTGTATTGTAAATTGTCCATTTCCATGGTTAATAGCTACGCAGGAAGGCGCATAGTTAAACTTTTTTACCGTACACCCATCTATCCACTCTTTGGGAAAAAGTTCCTGTATGGATTTAAGGGCATAGTCTTCATGCCTTAAGTTGCTTTTTTTGATAACAGGAATCTGTTCCTCCAGGTCGTGTTTTAAAAAAACCGGCATGTCTTTTCCGTTCACCGTATAGGAAAGAATTTTATCCACATCACCATTCCTGTCAAAATCATTCATCCATAATTTTACAGGATGCGTGGAGTCGGGACGCAGGTAGAAATTTTCACCAATATTTCCCAATATCAAATCCTTTCTTCCGTCACCATTTATGTCTGCAGTGATCATGGTTTGCCACCACCCATATTTGTCGCTGAGATTGGTTTTAAGCTCAACAAAATGATCGCCGTTATAGGAAAAAATCCTGGGCGACATCCATTCACCCGCTATGATTAATTCTTTTTGAGCATCCCCGGTAATATCATCCCAGGCGGCGCCGGTAATCATGCCTGCAAATGCAATACCAGGGTTTTTTGTTTTAGCGATATCGGTAAAATGACCCTTACCATCATTTACAAACAGGTAGCTTTGCGGGTCTTTCCCATATACACCCGGGAAGCTCCTTGCGCCAACAAACAGGTCGTTAAAGCCGTCTCCATTAAAATCATTGGCGATGGCAACGGATATATTCATACCCATAGTGGGAAAGGCAGATATATCAAGTGTGAAATTTCCTTTACCATCATTAACGAATAACCGAAGTTGCAGTTCCCGGCTATTTAGTGTACTTGTATTGCCGCCGGGACAAATCAACAAATCCTTATCTCCGTCTTTATCGCAGTCAAAAAACAGCACGGCTACATCTTCAAAATCAAAGAAGGGCAGGAAGGCCTTCTCACTCTTTTTTACAAATCTCCCGGTTGCAGTTTGTACATACAGTTGCCCTGAAGTTCCGGTGGCACCACCGATGAAAACATCTTCGAGTCCATCCCCATTAATATCCGCAACAGCCGCCTTTGGACCTTCCCTTGAAACCACCCGCGGAATACCAGTTTCTGTATAAAAATCTACATACTCATTTTCAATGTGTTTATCAAACGCAGTTTCTTCTTTCGTAAAAAAAACAGGTTCTGCCTCCCCGGGTTTATCGATGAAAGGAAAAGCGCTCTCCTCTCCCATCATTATCGTATCTAACTTGTTAATAGAAGGGTTGATAAAAGTATTTGTGGTAAGATTGGGCCAGGTAACCACCATCGAATCTACTTTTTCACGTTTACCTAACCCGAAAATAAGCTTGTAGTCAACAGAGGATTGAAACCCACGGCTGGGCATTAGTTCCCGCGTGAGTGTTTCATCAGCTACAAACAATTGCACCTTACTACCAATTGCAAAAATATTCTGACCCCTGCCTTTCAATACAATACCCAAATAATTATTTCTATTGATTTCCCTTGAATTATTTTGATAAACAGAACAAAGCTGGTTTTCGTTGTTGATAATCAAATCCAGGTCGCCATCGTTGTCCAGGTCGCCGTAAGCCGCACCGTTTGAAAAAGTAGGCTGTCCCATCCCCCACTCATTTCCAGTATCAGTAAAATGAAGGTTATGCTCGTTCCTGTACACTTTGTTGGGGATGGATATTTGAGGAATTTCCTTCAACACTTTATCTATTTCATCTTTCTTCCCGGTCATTACCATTTTTTGCATCACTTCATTGGCAAAAAAATCCATGAAATCGAGGTTGGTGACATCGCGGTTTACGCCATTGCACACCAACAAATCATTCCAGCCATCGTTATCCATATCAAACATCAGCGCCCCCCAGCTCCAGTCGGTTGCCGCTACGCCGCTGTAACGGGCTATATCAATGAATTTTCCATTTTGATTGTTGAGCTGTAAACAGTTTTTGGTGTACTGATAATAAAAACCCGATTTGAGCTTGCTGTTAAAGAGGCTGATATTATCGAATGAACCCGTTGTTTTAAGGCGGTAATCATTCTCCGCCAACATATCGGTAGAAAAAAGATCAGGATATCCATCATTGTTAATATCCGCGATATCGGCCCCCATCGAAGAAAAACTGGAATGTTGAAACCAATCTTCCAACTCATCTTTAAATGTGCCGTTTTTTTGATTGATGTACAGGTAATCTTTCTCGTATGAATCATTCGAAACAAATACATCGGGCCAGCCATCATTATTGATATCACCCACCGAAGCTCCCAGCCCGAAACTGATCAACCCGCCATGGATGCCGGCTTCGCGGGTTACCTCCCTGAATACGCCATTTTCATTTTTGTACAAATGATCGCCGCCGCCTTTTAAGAAACCGGCAATATTCCAGGCGCTATCCGGCAGGTCTCTTTGATTGGCAAAGTTGAGTTGGTTAATGGGAATAGGGCTGTTGTTGATTATAAAACAATCCAGGTCGCCATCCATATCATAATCAAAAAAAGAAGCCTGGGTAGTGTAAGCCGAAATATCTAATCCATATTTTGCCGCGGATTCTGTGAAACTAAGATCATGGTTATTGATGTATAATTTATTTCTGCGGTTGCCACTGCGCATATGTCCCGAATTACACACGTAAATATCAAGCCAGCCATCCGCGTTAATATCGGCCATTACTACACCGGTGCTCCACATACTGTCCTGCCTGAAACCAGTTTTTGCAGTGATATCCTCAAAACTAAAACCGGCCTGTCCATTAATCGGGCGGCCCTTATTTAAATACAATTTATTTTCTCCCATATTGGAACTGAGCAATACATCGCTCCAGCCATCATTGTTAATATCCCCTATGGCAACGCCGCCGCCGTTATAAAAGTTTCTGAATAAAAAGCTGTTATCCAACTTTCCATCTTCCACATCATTCCTGAAGTTAATGCCCGTGTTCTCTTTCAATTCAAACAACGCTTCTTTATGTGCATCACCACAGGACATACCAACCATTACGCATGCAGTGATTATATATGACTTAAAACATCTCATGCGTCGAACTAATGGGTAAACATCATCAATTTACATAAAAATATGGGCCATCTTTCAATGGCCCTACATTCAATATTTACCCAGTTCAGTAATTAATTATATCCCGGATTTTGTTTCAGGTTCGGGTTTGCCGCCAATGCAGACGAAGGTATAGGAAATACAAGGTGTGCAGCATCGGATGCCGGTTTAAGTGCCCAGGGTTTCATGAACACCCCAAAGCGGATTAAATCGGTTCTTCTCACAATTTCCCAATATAGTTCCCTGCCTCTTTCCGCCAATAATGTGTGGGGGTCGTACACGTTGTTTGGATTCACCAACGTCATGGCAGCCATTGGAGTTGCGGCTCTTGCCTGCCGCAATTCATTCACCAACATCAGCGCCCCGGCGTTATCGGGAGTAGCCGCCCGCATTTTTGCTTCAGCAACCATCAATACAACATCCGGGTACCTGAAAATCATAGCCCAGTTTCCGGCAGTTCCACCACCATAATTTTTCCCATTGCCAGATAAATCCGGTGGATATTTCAATACACGTAGTCCAACCAATTCAAGATTATTACCGGTTTCTTTCAAATCAGGGGAAAAATTAGGATCGAAGATGAGGAGGTTACCTTTTCTATCCTTCACTTTAGTACCATCTTCATAATACTGCTGACCCACCAGTATACCAGGTCTTAAACCTGAAACATCGGTAACCCCTTTATAGAATCTTCCGCCAATCCTTTTATCGAGTAAGGTATCCGCGGGTGTTTGAGTGGGGGTAGATTGCAGGCCAAATGTGTTATAAAAATCCGCAACCGTTGAAAATCCGTTCCAGCCACTTTGGGGAGCCAATGGTTTATAGGAATTATAATGCAGTGTAGCCCACCACATGTTATGCACACCGGAATTGTTTATAGAAACTCCCGAAGTATTGGGATAAGCAAATATCCCTTCTGTGGACGACGAATTGTTAGCGCTGAAATTATCAAAATAGTTGGTGCTGTACGCATATTTACCGCTATTCATGATTGCAGTACCGATCGTTATTACTTTTTGCATATCTGCATCGTCAAAAGTTGGTGACTCCCGGTTGTTAAATGCACCGCGGTTTAAGTATAACTTCATCAGCAGGGTATTGGCCGCATCGGCATTAGCCTTGCTCATCCCGTTACCGGCAGGTAAATTGGGGATAATGGCATTTAACTCGTCTATAATAAAATTAACGGCACTATCGCCGGAATACACTTTGGGGGCTTCCAGTAAATTGTCGCCCGGGTTTCTGATTGGATATTGTCCAAACAGATCCAACAGTTGATACAATGACAGTGCCCTTAAAAACCGGGCTTCGGCCTCCTGTGCAGGTGATGGGTTAAAAGCCAGTACATTGGTAGCATCGAAATTTAATTTATTGAGCGAGTTAAATTGGCCTATAATGATGTCTATCCCGTCTGCCCCAAACGTATGTTGTTTCAGCGCCCGCCATTTTCCATTATCATCCCAATCGCCTGCCCGGGTGGGAACCACGCATTCATCGGCGGTTACTTCTTCAAGCGCCAAAATATTACCGGGATCGGAATAAGGTCCGCCAACGTCGTTATAAGCGGTTTGCAAAAGTAATTGGGTACCGTTCGCTCCCAAAGCATTGGCAGCCTGGTCATTCGTTAAAGTGCTGTTCAGTTCCTGGTCGAGTTTGGTGCAACCTGCAGTAAAAAAGGCAACAACAAAAAATATTGCGGAGCACTTCATATATTTAGCTGGATTCATAATGATCGTTTTAAACTATTTTATAAAGCCATATTAAAACCAAAAGTGATAATTCTTGGTGTTGGATATGGGATGTACTCAATATTTCTGGATGGGTATCCATTATTATTTTTATCAACATCCACTTCGGGATCAAAGCCGGTGAACTTTGTAATCACAAACAAATTAGTACCACCTACAAATACATTCAGGTTTTTAACGTACTTGCCAACATCACCAAAAGCATAGGTAAATGTTGCATTCCTGAATTTCAGGTAATCCCCTTTTTCGAGGTACCTGCTCGAAACGGCAACGCTTGCATTAATATTTTCGGGCGACCCAATAATAGAGGCATCTACATTTTTGCCATTTTGAAGGTTGCTTATATTGGTAACACTGTTAAAAGTATTGTTGTAGATATAGAAACCCGAGGCCCCACTCGCGTTGATCCCTAACGACAATTTATTATACTTGAGTGTAGTAGAAAATCCAAATAAATAATGCGGGTTCGGGTCTTTTTGAAAGGTCGGGTTTTCGGCAATGATTTGCTGGCCATGCTGGTCGAAACCACTGAATTGCTTTAAATAAAATATATTAACAGGATGGTCATTCCCAATTACCTGTGAAAAAGTGCCCGAAACACCCTGCCCGCTTATTATCGCAGTGAGGATATCGGCCTGTTCGAAATCTTGCAGCAAATTCTTATTATAAGAGAAATTAATATTGGCATCCCAGCTAAAATTTCTTTTTGAAATAATAGCGCCACCTACCGAAAATTCAAACCCGGTATTCATTAAATGAGCAGGCAGGTTAATGAAGAAAATGGAAGCCGGTGCAGGTTGAATGGCTGTGCTTTGGAAAAGAATATCTGTAGTGTTTTTGTTGTAATAATCAATAGAACCATACATCCGGTTATCAAAAAAAGCATAATCCAGCCCGATATTAAATTGAGTGGTATTTTCCCATTTCAGATCGGGGTTGGCCACATTGCTTTGCCCGATACTGTTGTACGATCCCGAGTTAAATTGTTCCAATGATGCACCTGCGGGAAACTCCTGGTTACCCGTAATACCCCAGGAAGCACGTAGTCCTAAATTGGAAATAAAGGTACTCGACTTCAAGAATTCCTCATTGCTGATTGTCCATTTGGCGCCTACGGAAGGGAAAAAGCCATATTTATTATTTTCCCCGAACTTGCTGGAACCATCGGCCCTTACAGTTCCTGTTAAATAATATTTATCAGACAGGTTAAAATTAACTCTGCCAAAAAAGGATTGAATTTCAGTGTTAGGGTCTACACTGGTTGTTATGGGAGTTTGAGTATTTGCATTTTGAAAAAAACTGGTGTACAAAATAGGAATACGGTTTTCCTGGTCGAGGTTGGTATTAAACTGTGATGCAAAAACCGATGAATTGCTATAATCTGTTTTCCAGTATTCATAACCCGCTACCGCTTCCAAACTCAACTTATCGGTTAAGCTCGTGTTATAATTTAAAGTATGCGTATACGTTTGAGAAGTTAAGGCGGCATCAAAAATACCGGCCACTCCCAAGCCCGACACGCCCTGGAGACCGTCAACCCAACCGTCAATATTTGTATTTCGTTTGCCACGCCCATGATTGATGGCGTATAAAAATTTGTATTCTAACCCATCGGTGATTTTGAATGCCGCGGAAATATTCCCCAAAATCACATTTACGTCAGCAACATCGTTATACCCTTCTATTAAGGCAAGCGGGTTGGGAACAGAGTTTGTGGCTGGAGTAAAAAGCCCATTGCTTGTGGTAAAAGGGGCAGTAGGGTTCCAGTTTAGGGCATAGGAAATTAAATTACCACCTGCACCAGCTGTATTGCTTATCAAGGCCATGTTTTCGGTAGTATGACCAGTTATTACATTAAAGCTAAGCGTTAATCGCCTGTCAAGAAATTTATACTGACCCGCAAAATTTGCCAGGTACTTATCTAAAGATGTTCTCTTAATAAACCCGTAATTGCGGGAACCCAAAAAAGAAGCCCGGTACTTCCCGGTTTCGTTTCCACCGCTTAAAGCCAGGTTATATTCCTGCGATAAGGAATTTTGTGTAATAGATTCAAGCGCATCAACTGATCCGCCATTGTCGAGCGAATTTGCCAGGGTGTCGAGCCCATACGTTTTTAACGCAGATCTAAATTCGCCGGTTGTCAATACTTTATACTTGTGCATATAGCCCGACGCCACCCCGAATTTTGCCCCGAATTCTACTTTGGTGTCGCCGGAAGACCCACTTTTGGTGGTTACCACAATGATACCGTTGGCACCCCTTGAACCATAGATGGCGGTTGCAGATGCATCCTTTAACACGTCAATCTGTACGATGTCATTTGGGTTAATATATAGTAAGGGATTTGATTCGGGTGTGGTACCAAAATCCAGGCCCGAACCTCCACCAAAGTTCAGATCCGGTTTGGCGGTTCTTCCATCCAAAGGCACCCCATCTATTACATACAGTGGATTATTAGCGGCCCTGATAGAGTTATTGCCTCTTATTTTTATGGTGGTAGCTGCACCAGGCTGACCATTGTTATTGGTAATTTCAAGACCCGCCACTTTTCCCTGCAGCAATTGGTCGGGCGCTGCAATTACACCCTGGTTAAAATCCTTGGCCTTTACCGATGCCACCGCCCCCGTAATATCTTTTTTACGGGCGGTGCCATAACCTACTACCACAATTTCATTCAGCCCGGCAATATTCGCCTCTAAAACAATATTAATCGGCGCGCCGTCTACTACAGTAAATTCCTGGGGATCGTACCCTGTTCCGGAAAAAACCAGGATAGCACCCTTAGCTACATCATTCAATGTGAAATTGCCATCCGAGTTGGTAGAAGTGCCTTTACCGGTTCCTTTTATTAATACCGTTATGCCAGGAAGCGGAGCGGCATTTTTATCCATAACCGTTCCGGTTACGGTTTGGGCACTCGTGTATGACGAAAGAATTAATAGTGATAGCCAAAGCATGGCTACATTTCTCATCGAAGCAGCAAGCATAATCGTTTGGTTTTAAAATTAATAAATATTTAAAATCAACCTGTTTCCACGCTAAAAACTACCATGCTAATGCAATAACCGATCATCGTACGGATTCGGCCATTTACAAAAACTGTCTTAACTTTCGGAACCTTGTATAAAGCTAAAACTTATAAAAACACAGAAAAGCCCTATTCTGCTGAAGTGACCGCAAACGTTTGCGACAACATTTCCGCAAACCTTTGCGGTGCATAACTTTTTTTATATCTAGGTAAATCAGATCATGACGACTACTTTGAAAAAACTCGCTGAGGTATCGGGATTAAGTATTTCTACGGTTTCCAGGGCCTTAAAAAACCATCCCGACATATCTGAAAAAACCAAGGCATTGGTTGTTGAGCTTGCTAGTGTCTTAGATTACGAGCCCGATGCAAACGCCGTTCATCTTCGCACGAAAGACAACCATCTGTTTGGATTGATTGTTCCCTCTGTTTCAAATTTTTTTTACGATTCCTGCATATCTGCTATTGAGAAGGAAAGCCGGAAAAATAATTATTCATTGATGATCCTGCAGTCGGGAGATAACCCGGACATTGAACTCAACAATGTTAGGTTGTGCAGGCAAAACCGGGTTAGTGGACTTTTTGCCTGTCTCTCTTCCTCCACCGAGAATATTGATGGTTTTTTGAAATTAAAGGAAGTAGACATACCGGTTATTTTTTTTGACAAAGTACCCGAAAGAACGGATTGCCATAAAGTTTGCGTTGCCGATACTGCTTCTGCCACCATCGCCGCCAACGCCATAATAAGCAAAAGAAAAAAAAGAATCCTGGCCCTTTTTGGCAATGAACAACTGCTGATCACCAAAAAAAGATACAAAGCATTTACTGAAACAATACAACATAGCCAGGAGCAAATCCAACTCATAACAGCCAGCGCTTCAAGCGATGTAGAGGCGGAACTGTTAACAAAAAAAAACCTCGATCAGCATCCCGATACTATTTTTTGCATGAGCGATGAAATATTAACCGGTGTAATGAAGGTTTTACAACACCTGAGATTGAAAGTACCGGAAGAGATTGCCGTCATCGCAATCAGCAATGGGTTTATTCCTACCTTGTACTACCCACAGATTACTTATGTTGAAACCAGCGGCGTTAAATTAGGCCAGCTTGCCTTTTCAAGCATGATGACCTGCCTTTCGGGCGGCACGTTTACACAGGATCTTACCACTGAATCGGTGTTAATAGAAGGAGGGTCTTTGTGATTTTGAGAACCACCCGCGCTTCTCAAAATATCACCGGAACAAATCCATACTTCTAATAACACGTAATAACACAGGCCATCATGTTCTCGTTTTCAAACTCTTTGGGTCATATAAAGGACCTTGCCTGATAGTTCCGGAAATCCAGTTCCCAAAAACAAGTATCTCTATATTTCTACCCATTGTTGCCAACTCAACCGGCAGGTAGGCAAATGCAATAGACGATTGCAGGCTTATACCATAGGCACCCGAGGTTACCCGCCCGGACACTTTGCCGTTAACTCGTATAGGCTCATTGCCCAACACTACAGCTTTGGGGTTATCGAGCACAATCGTGGCGAGCTTTTTGTGAACAGGGTGTTTGAGCAGCGCCTCTTTACCAAGAAAATCTTTGCTTTTTGCAACAGCAAAACTTAATCCGGCTTCATGCGGTGTTTCATCAGGACTCATATCAGCACCCCAATAGAGATACCCTTTTTCTGCCCGCAGCGAATCAATTGCTCTATAACCACAGGCCACCACGCCAAATTCCTGTCCTGCTTCCCAAAGCAGTTCCCATAACGCCAGCCCATTTT
>DASUFG010000417.1:0-13188 GCA_036274715.1 Agriterribacter sp. | reverse complement strand
GAAACTTTTTATTTAATGTGAAAGATCAGCACTTGCTTTTGGCAGGCGAGATGACCAATCTCACAGACAAAGAATGCAAGGTTTTGGAATTGCTCCACAAAGATTTCGGTGAACTCATCCCCCGCGAAACGCTGATGCAGAAAGTATGGATAGACGAAGGGGTGATCACCGGTCGCAGCCTTGATATGTTCATATCAAAGCTTAGAAAAAAATTAAGCGCCGATCCTGATCTCCGCATAACCAATATCCATGGAAAAGGCTACAGGCTGGAAATCGTAAATGATTTTATAGCATAGCGTGAAGCGACTAATAATGAGGATATCTCTTTTTTAATTTACCTGATCAGCATAATGGCACCTTTTCCTGTTATGGGATTGCCGTTTATATCTTTTCCCCCACACTGGCGCAGGTTTGGTAGCATTGCTTTGTGTATGGTCAGACCTGTGTCCTATCATTACTTATCTCAATAGCATTAATAAATAACTGTAACAGCACAAGCGGGACGCTTGCGCTTGTTGAGCTTGCGCTTGGTGGGGATACCTGCTTTTGTATCTATTTCGTTTGTCTTTTTCAATAACCTCAATGAACGTTGTTATATTTTAAGTTACCAGCAGTTGCATTTCATAGCATCTTCGTTTCGTCGCACGATTTATCCCGTTTTCGGGACTTGTGCTTTGAGTCCGTTGAAAAAAACATGTATGGAAAAATCCGTTCAACTGTATAACATGGATTATACTTTTTTTAATTCCATTTGATATAACACACTTCAAAAATACTTTCAAATGACAAATTCAGAAAGTCACGATACGCTGAATAACCCAGAACATTGCCAAGCTGCCGATAACATAAGGCGGCAAAAGTTGCATAACGGATAATTTTTGCTGATAAATAGGTGAAAGCTTTGAGGTAACACGATTCATGATTGCCATAAGCGTCAATACGAAACCAATAAAAAGAAAATGACCTGCTTCCACCCCGATACTAAAAAATAAAAGTGCAGTTGGAATATGTCCATCGGGCAGACCAGCTTCACTAAGTCCACCCGCAAAACCCAACCCATGTATAAGTCCAAATGTGAAGGCAACGATCCACGGCGCAGTTGCAGTAATGCCCGGCTTGCCCCGTCGTTCCCGCATGATCTCTGCCGCAACAAACACGATACTCAGCGCTATTACTGCTTCAACAGGTTTTTGTGGAATATGAACATAGCCCAGTGTAGCTAAAGTGAGTGAGACGCTATGTGAGACAGTAAAGGCAGTAACAGTTTTTACGAGCTTCCAACCTCCACGTGTAATAATAAGCAATGCAAGAATAAAAAGAAGATGATCAATTCCCTTAAGAATATGTTCAATACCCAACACTGTATAGCTGCGGACAACATCCATCGCATTTACTTTAGTAGCCACAACAAACGAAGCGGAAGATGGAGTTAACCTTGTAATTTGTACCGAACCATCAAGACGTTGCAAACGCACAAGCACATCAGTCATGGTGCCGCTTAAGCCGGCAATACTGATCGTATCCCCGCTAAGTCCTCCCGCACACATCACCGTCCAGCGTTCGGTAAAGGAATTATTGACCATTGTTCCCCTCGGCTTTGTGATATTGACACAACGGACTGGTAATTCCACATACAATGAAAATCGCAGATTTTCTCCCAAGCCGGGCACCTTCCAAAGTATATCATAAGTTTCAGGACCGGTCTGTTGTAATTCAAGATATGCTGGTCGTATCTCATGCGCAGATATGACCAGCCTAAAAAAAATAAACAAAACAAGGAAGATGAACGAACGTTTCATATTGATATTAATGCCTATGATCTTCTACGATCACGTTGTAATTTTTAAGCAGCTCCTGATAAAATTTTTCGTTAGCATCCTTCCTCAGTTCGTTTTCCCACTCACGGGTTACCGATTCACGAACATTGTCTAATACCGGCGTTCCGCCTTGTGTCCGTTCACTGATCTTAACAAGATGCAGACCGTATGTTGACTTAACAGGACCTTCCCATTTTCCTATCCGCAATTTTTTTAATTGTTGTGTGAACTCCTCTCCAAATTGATTGGTGATCTCAGTTTCACGTTCGTTGAATGATTCGGAAGTCAACATTGTATAGTCACCTGATCGCTGAAAGCCTGTATCTCTCTGATTCAATACAGCCAGTATTCTTACGGCATCCTTTTCTATTGAGCTGCCACGTTTATCCGGATCAAGAAAAACCTGTTTGAATGTAAATCGCGGGTCTACCTGAAATTTATCTGCATGTTTAGTAAGAAAATCTGTTAGCAACGAATCGGTCTGTTTTATATCGTCAAGATTATCATTCAGGATAAATTCCATCTTCTGCTGCAATCTTCGTTGAATGATGATGTCGTCTTTATCTAAACCCATGGCCACTGCTTCCCTTGTAAAAACATCTTGTTTCACTCTATCACGGATCAAGCCTTCGAGCTGTTCGTCATTAGGTTCTCTTTGCCATGTTCGAACGTATCCGGCCTTTAAAGAAGCGATCTCTCCTTTTGTGATTACAATATTTCCCGGCTCACTGTTTTTTCTTGAAAACAAATTATAACCAATAAAGATCAGGATACCCAACAGAACGAAATGCAACAGCGGCTCACGCACCAGTTTTTTTAAAATATTCTTCATTTAGAATTACTTTGCTGGTGTGTACCAGATCGGTGATGTATAAGCCCTGTCTGTAACGATCATTGGAACATTGGCTGCCATCTTTATCCCATAACGCTTCTGATCATATGCAGTCCAGCGAGGTGATGGTATCTGTATAACACGTATATAATAAAAAGCATTTTGCGATGCATCAAAGGTTGGATCTTTCCAATATGCCGATAAATTTGCAGCACCTATCGTATTAGTGTATGTTGCATTCGGTACGTCGACTGTATTTCCTACCGGAGTTTTACATCGGCCATCTGCACCTATCTTGCGGTCACCCGTTACTGCTATATCAAATATTCGCTCCTGCGTTTTTCCATCTTTACCAAGCCAGCCTTTCACAATTTGTATGCGGTCGAGATTCGGACCTTCAGGATCACGCATTGCCTGTACCAAAAATACTGGTTGCTTACCTGTAGTTGCGCTGCTAAGATCACCGCCCATTGGTACACCATGTGCATATCCATTGTCTGCGAAGTCCGCTCTATCCACGTCTGACTGTACAAAGTCCCAGCCTGCAAATACACGAACAACTAATCTGTCGCCAGTTGTTGCATACACTTCTTTGCGTTTTAATGCATCCCATATTCCCTCACGGGTGTTTTCAGTAGCCCATACACCACCTAAACCCGCAGCTTGTTCACCCCAAACTGACACCAACGGCCCTTGCTTCGGGTCATTGTGTTTCATGACGAGCGGGGTTTTCCAACGATCCTTTGATGGTAATCCGTTAGCAAACTCACCAAAGAAATTGTCTTCCCGTGTAGTAACCACACCAATGTGTGCATCGTTGCCACCGATCAGACCGGCTTTGTAAGGGTTCGCTCCGATTTTAGCGTCAAGTTCCAAACCAGTCTTGAATGCCGAACGCACATAGTTACCATAAAGAACGCTTTTATCTGCCATCTCCATTTTCTGAAAATTGGCATCCCAGTATTTTTCAAATCCGGCATACTCGTCGTTCGGTGAGAGGAAGGGATGTGTTTCGCCATCACCTTTTATCTGTGTTGCTTCCATGAGCGGCTCATGACTGGCCCGGGCCTCAGCATAGGCTTTGTCCATAGGTTGCCCCTGAAAGGTTTCAGCAGTATACATCTGGCCGTTGCTCATATTACCGTTGTGCGGAATGGCGAGGACATTACCGCCGGTTTTCTTTGCATATCCATCCATATAATTCCAAAGACCCGCCGGATCCTGGCTATCGAAAGTTGAAAAAGGGATGACTTGTTTCACCTTTTCAATATTGTCCCGGAAAATTACAGTACGATGAAGGTTGTTTCCACCAGGTGCACAAGTCCATTCAAAGCCATGAAGCGTCGTAAAAACTCCCGGCTCGTTATACTTTTCAGCCGCCTCTGTGGCCTTCACCCATGCATTGGCTGTAAGCTTACTTGCATCGAAAACAGGTTTCCCCGTTTGCATGGAGATTACCGCTTCTATAGCAGCTTTTACACCTTCCTGGGGACTTGTTTTTGACATTTCGTACCATCGCTTACCCTGTGGATTGGCAAGGAGATCAGGGCTACCTTCACGAATTTCATCAGAGATGCCCATATACTCGGCATGGTCGGTAATGGAAACCCAATCAAGCGGACGATCCTGTTTGAAAACCGTACCATTATCGGTTTTTACTTCCCCGCCTTTAGAGACTTTGAACAGGTCTTCTGGGCTCAATGTTACTCCAAACATTCCGGCATCAAAAGAAAAGCCTGTGTGAACGTGGGCAACGCCCCAGAAAACGCGGGTAGGAAGCTTGCCGGTTGTTATATCATTTTTTTTGGTGGTATCAGTTCCATTAGTTTGTCCTGCTTTTGGATCTGTTTTCTGTTGTGAGCTGTTACAGCTGTAAATCAGGCTCAATCCAGCTATAAGTAATACATAAGTTGAGATGGTCCTGCGATTCATGATTTTGATTTTAGGTTTATATAAGTGCTAATTATGATGTAAGTGATGAAAATATTTTGTTACAAATTTGTTCTTTTACTTATCGCCTGCCCCTTTGGTTACTGCTTCCATCACACGATCCAGATTAAAACTGCCCGGTTTTTGGCGCGGTGGAAATTCCTTAAAACTTTGTAACCATTGCGCTACATAACCTGCGGCCGGAGCCATCATAAACATATGTTCTATAAACCAGCGTTCATAGTCCATACCAACCTCATAAGCCAGTTCGAAAGGATCCATACGTAAATTGGTGAGTAGAGGGGCACGCAGCGGAACGAAAGGTTCTATCCATACATGCAACCCATGCGCATCCTGGCGCAAAAAAGTTGCCTTCCAATCAGCATACCTGAGGGCCGCAACACTTCCATCATCAGTCCAGTAAATAAACTCTTTGCGGGGCCATTCACTTTCGCCTTTTAATGCAGGCATAAGATTATAGCCATCGAGGTGAACTTTGAATGTACTATTACCAACAATTTTTCCTTTCAGCAATTCATCTTTTATGTTAGGCTGTCCTGCCGCTGCAAGCAATGTTGTCATCATGTCTTCATGAGCGCCTATTTCATTAACAACAGTTCCCGGCTTAATAACACCAGGCCAGCGTATAAGGCAAGGAACCCGGTAACCGCCTTCCCAGTTCGTATTTTTCTCACCCCGAAACATAGTAGTACCTCCATCGGGCCATGACATTGTTTCTGCGCCGTTATCAGTAGCATACATTACAATGGTATTATCTTCTATACCTAACTCTTTAAGTTTCGCCAGTAATTGTCCAACCATGGCATCATGTTCTGCCATTCCATCCGCATAAATTCCGAGACCAGTTTTTCCTATAGAAGAAGATTTTAGATGAGTAAAGACATGCATCCTGGTAGCGTTCCACCAAATGAAAAAAGGTTTATCTTCTTTTTTCGCTTTATCCATAAACTTAAGTGTGGCATCGGTTACTTCTACGTCAATTGTTTCCATTCGTTTTTTTGTCAGGGGACCTGTATCTTCAATTCTGCCATCAGAAAAACTATGAATAACACCGCGTGGGCCGAATCTTTTTTTGAACTCAGGACTTTTTGGATAATCAGGGTTCTCTGGTTCTTCTTCAGCATTCAGGTGATAAAGATTTCCAAAAAACTCATCGAAACCATGTTTACTTGGCAACATATCATCACGATCGCCTAAATGATTTTTACCAAACTGCCCTGTAACATATCCAAGAGGTTTGAGCAATTCGGCAATTGTTGGATCCTCTTTCTTCATTCCTTCGGGTGCTCCGGGTAAACCGACTTTTGTAAGGCCCGTACGCATAGGCGATTGTCCTGTAATAAATGCTGCACGACCGGCTGTGCAACTTTGCTGTCCGTACCAATCGGTAAAAATTGCGCCTTCTTTTCCGATGCGGTCGATGTTGGGTGTTTTGTATCCCATCATACCCATATTATAAGCGCTGATGTTAAATTGACCAATATCATCACCCCAGATGATAAGAATGTTTGGCTTTTTTTGTGCACTTGCAAAAAAGAAAAATGCAGTCAGCACTAATGTTGTTAAAATAAATTTTGATTTCATTTTTTTAAATTCTTGTTTTTTGACTTAAAAAAAATCTTAGTTTATTCTTTGTGATTATACAATCGAAAAATCTTCTTCCTGTTAAGATTTGGATCTAATTCTATCTTATACCAGTATCCAAAATTTGTGTTTCCCATTTTCCCTGATTATCGTCTTCTTCCTCCTCCGGCAGAACGACCGGAACCGCTTACAGAACGACCGCCACCGCTCTTGGAACTTGTTGTTGCTGGTTTATTACTACTACTTAAATTACTGGTTGACGCTTTACTATTAGCCGATGCTTTGTTATTACTTAAATTGTTCGTTGACGCATTATTATTAGTGGAAGCTTTATTAGCACCACCATAATTTCCATTGACATTATTATGGTTTACGGTATTGGAAGTATTTCTGGATTTATTGTAATTATTGTAATTATTTGTATTATTTACTATTACCGTGGTATTTCCATAACCTCCATGATAGCCTGCATGATAATAGTAACTATTATAGTGATAAGTACTAACTGCCATTACTGTAAATGCTGTATAGTAAGGTGGATAATAGGCGTAATAATATGGCGGATAATACGGCACATATACAGGCGAATACACATACTGTACTATTGGTGCTGATTCAACTACTATAACAGTAGTGGCGGGAGCCGCAGCAGGTTGAGTACCGGTATACCCGGGATTGGGAGTACTAGCAGGTTTAGGTTCTACCACATAATTTTTCCCATACAATGCCTCGTCACCAACAATCTGCATGGTAACTTTTCCATTTTTATCTTTTGAAACTAAAATAACGGCTACATCCTGCTTTTCTTTTTCAGTTACGTCAACCTGAAGTATAAATGTAAAATCCTTGTCTTTTTGCTTCGTCTCTACTTTAATGAAATCAACTTTTTTATCCAGGTTTAAATCCAGGTTGTTGATTTTTGTTTGCTCATCATTTAACGATTTTTCAAAGCCTTCAACCGTTTTTGAATTTTGAAACAACGTCAGCACGGCATAAAGATCCAGGTTATCTCCGGGCAGGCCTAACAAGTCAGTTTGATCTTCCTTAGCTTGAGAAAATACAGGCGAGCTTAGCAAGCTTATAGCGACTACTAAAAACGATAATTTTTTTTTCATGATCTGTGCGATGAAATTGTAAATGAATGCATGCCTTGTCTTATTGAACCGGCATATCGGAAGAACTCATATCTCTTACGCAAACATATTTGCCGTCTCTTTTCTCAAACAGGCTTATATAATTCCCGGTATTGATAGCAGTATTTGTCGAGTCAATTACTTTGTAATACCCGGTTTCTGCAACGAAGTTCCCGTCACCTGATACAAAGACATCCTTGGTGGTAAATGAGATTTTGTTAGATTTTGGGGCTACTGTGGAAGTAAAAAATGAAATGATAGCTTGCCTGCCAATCAATGGCGGCCTGTTTGGATAAAAGGATATCGCATTATCTGCGTAATAGCCTATTTCTTTCACAATACCCCCATTGAAAACTTCAGCAAATGCATCTTCCCTTGCCTGAATTTCCTTTTTGATTTGTTCTTTGTCAATCGCGGTTGTTCCGGTTTCTTCTTTCTTTGAATTACAGGAGATCATTACTGACAATAGGCCGGTAAGTAATACCCCTTTTAGAATCTCTTTTTTCATAATTATCTTTTTTTTATATAATACTTATCGTTGTTGATGGCCATAAAAATATGGTCCGTACTGTTTGACATGCCTAAAGATTTTGTTCCGCTACAGCAATGTTTTATTTGAGTGCCAGGTGCTGCGCTTACCTGATCTTATCGTGTGTCACTCACTTGTACATTCAGAAGCTTTAAAGACCAATGTTGTTTTGTTATTCACCAAGCTTAAATGTTAATGCGCCACCCAATGCAAACTGCAGCATCGAAGAATAACTGCTTACACCAGCTCCGCTTCCACCTGTACCAAAGTAAAAACCACCACCAACTGCCTGCACTGCAGAAAGCAATTCGGCCTGTAGTTTTATTCCTACTTTTTTCGAAGCCCAGATATTTGTTCCGCCTTTCAGGTTCCAGGCAAATTTTGTTTTGCCTGATTCCACTCCCGGATCGGGGTTTTTAATACTGATAATAGCCATCCCCAAACCTGCACCAAAATAAGGCTCCACTTTGCCACCGGATGTTTTGAAATAATTGCTTCCGCCAATAAGAATATAATTAATACCCAATTCGAAATCTTTGGATTTAACGCCATCCTTGTAATAGTCCATGGGGGCAGTAAGATCTTGCCGCAGGTATTTGAGTTCAATACCCTTGGTTGAGCTGGCCATAAATTCCAGCCCGCCACCCCAGCTAAAGCCCCCTTTGATCTTTCCGCTGTAATAATTGTTGGCATCATAATAAGAGTCAACCTTGTCATCAAAAACATAGCCTGCATATGGGTTAAACCGTATGCTTTGTGCTGTTGCTGTAAGGGTTAGTCCGGTAATGAATAATACACTGAATATAATCTGCTTCATATTTTACTTGTTTGTGGTTAATTCCTGCCTGTGTGATAGTTTTGGCCGGTATTCGCCAGTGCTGTTGTTATAGCCGCCTCTATTGGTTATTTTAAAAATTTGTCTTTACGCATTTTAGCAGTAACCACGTCTGCAATTTCATTCACTGATTTTTCGATTTTGGCGGGATTAACCGTTTTGGTTGTGCCTGTCCATAATAATTTATCCGGGTCAACTGAATAAACAGTGGTCTCGATAAAGTAATTTTTGTCGGTAGTATAATAGCCGGGTGAAGAATACATACCGGCGCCATAACCGTAATACCTGCCGTATCCTCCATAATAACCGGTAGTGGTACCGGGTACATAAGATGTTTCTTTTTCTACATCAGCGAGGCGCATGAGCAAAACATAATTATACTTGTCCTGTTTCAGTTTTTCAGTGAACTTTTCCCCGCTCGCTTCTTTTAACATGGCTGCTGTGACAAAAGTGTAAGAAGCTACTGCGTTTGCATTCATACGTTTCGCCAGTTGGTCTTCTATCACCCTGCGGGAGGTTTCATCCTTTACCATAGCTATAACCAAAGTCTTATTGGTTGTATTAGCCTGTAGTATGGTATTCGGTTCCTGCCAGCTTTTTACGATCTCTGTAGATGGGCCGCATCCAACCGTTAAGGCAGCAATCAATACTGTAAGCATTAACTGTTTCATTTCTGTAAATTTTGTGCTTTTAAAAAGTTTGTTATTTGCCTGCTTTTTTATATCCCGAATTTGCGATAACGATTTTTAGTTCTTTTGCCTGGGCGTCGAGGGTGGTTGTGTTTTGGTATTGCGTACCATCCGGAAGATCACTATAGGTGACGTTGAATACGACCTTCTGGGCAGCATCATCGATATAGGTGTTTACATCGACAGCCATTATCTTTTGATTTGCTTTATCAACCGAAATAGAAAGCATATCGCCTTTTACGTTATAATCAGGGAAACTCAGTTTAAACTTTTTTCCGGGTTCAAGCACCTGGATGGTTGCCTTGCCGCCAGCGTATATCTGCTGTAGCTTCGCACCATCAGGAGGCAGGTAGGTTTGAATTTTGGCTACGCATGCCTTGATATATTCGGCCATATCTTCCTTTTTGTTGGCAACAACCTTACCCCGTAATCCACCCGGCGTTTTTGCCGGTTCGGTGGTAGCGCCAGTGGCAACTTTGGTCAGCTTTCCGTCAACGCTGTAATAGCATTGATTTTGCTTTACAGATTTATCTTCCCCTTTTAATGAGGTAGTAGTGGTTTCTATCCATTCATAATGCTTAATTTTTTCCTTGCTTTCTGTAAGGTTCTTTTTGATCATGCCAATGGTTTCCTGCACATCTGCCTGGGCAAATATTCCTGGGGAAAAACTAACCATGGAGAATGCCAGTACTACTGATTTGATTTTCATAATTGCTTGTTTTAACTCATTATTTGTTTGGATTCAAATGGAAATACCTGTGACTACAACGTGTTTTCTGTTTTTAAAAATTAAACCCAAACCTCACTGTCGGCCCAAAAGACGCCATATCATAAAGGAATCTATCAGAGTCGCTGCCCTTTTCATAGTTAATATCAATATACCGGTACCCGATTGTTGCCTGGAACAATTTTGAAAACCTGTATCCTGCATCAGCCTGTATTTGCCACGCGAACTTTGACCCTATGCCAAATCCACCAATATCAGTCCGCAGTTGGGCAATCCATTTTGTTGTTGTAAAGAATGTAAAGCGGGTAACAATGATGGGATCAACCCATGTTTTGGTTATTGAGCCGGACCGGGCCGTGTCCCGGTTTGGACCGGTCTTGTAATTAACTTCCACATCTGAACCGATGCTGCTTAACCTTGTGCCAGCGCCAACTTCAAGCCATGGATTTATTTTATACAGGCCCGCCAACTCCCACATGGTTTGTTTTGCTGTGGCCTTACCTGAATTGATGATGTTGGTAGCCGATACATCCTGTTTTAATTTCATATAAAGGAAATCGGAAGTTATCGCCCACTTATTATTGTGTGCTTCGAGGTACAACATGGCGCCCATTTGCAGATGGTTGAAAATATCCCCTGGATTGGCATCAACAGGTACGTCCGGGATAGTTCCCAGACCGACTTTTCCGTTCATATTCGGGAACATTAAATAAGGTTCGATCAAAAAGTCCCACTTGCTGTTTTGCTTTGTAGAATCCTGGGCATGGGCATTCATGCAGCTTAATGCAACAGCGAGTATAAAAATTATTTTTTTCATGCTGATAGGTTTTTTGCGATTGCAGCAGAAAGTGCTTGCAACCGTTAAAATTTTATTATTGGTTTTATTATAATTCGTCTTACTTTTTTTCATCCGCATATCATTTGGCATCATTTCTTGCATCGCCGACTTCAACATTTTCAACAACGGTTAGCAGTTTTAAAAATGACAATAAATAAAACTATTTCTATGCTATTGATGTTTACCTGATCTGCATTAATAGATGACATGAGCGTAATCATTGAAGATTTCAATACCGTATCCAAAAAGTAAATAAACGAGACCTCAACTTGCTGTTGTTAATGTTGAGCGGGTGCAGCCGTTTTTTCCAATTCACCAATGAATGGAATATTATTCATAATATATGCCCTCACAACATTTAGCAGGTAGCTTTCTAACTGGTAAAACTGGGCCGCCGGCTTTACGCCAACTGATTTCATTATTTTATCATAATATTTTCCGATAAGTGCATCGGTACCTTTCTGCTGGGTCATTGTTTGTTTTATGATCGCGTCAGTTGATCTATCACCAAGCGTGTCATAAGCATTGGCATATTTTTCAAGGAGACTGATCCTTTGTTTGCCAAGCGTCTTGCGCTCAGTTTCATAATCATCATACATTTTCCAGAAAGCATCTTTTTTAGCATCCGGAACCATTATAAAATCTGCCGCAATCTCTTTCTTCTGTTTACCATACATGGCCTGTATCATATCAATGTCTTCTTTGTTGCTCTGTGCAAAAGAAGAAAGGAAAATTAATGACGCAGGGACGAGTAATAATAAGCGTTTCATTGTTGTTTGTTTTTGTTTGGTTTTTATGTTTTAAAATGATTGCGCGTGTTGCTGGTTGTTGCGGAAACTCTTAAACTGGCAGCTTCTCTGTTAAGCTAGATTTTGGATACATACGGTTAGTGTTTATTGATTCGTTTACTGGTTAAATAATTTTACGTCTGCCATCTGTTCACCAATTATGCTTTGTTCCAGTGTTCCAAGTGCCTGGTACGCGCCCTCTAAAACCTGGCACTCCGGGGATTTTAGAAACCTGTCCCGGGATTCTGCAGAAGTCCACAAAGAATAAAAATGATACAAGCCCGCATCGGACTCATCTGCTGAAATGTTGCATTGCAGGCAATCCGGAGGTAACTGGTTGGAGACAAACCTGAATGTTTGTTCAAATTCCCTGCGTTTGCTGAGGGGCACCACTCCTGACATTTTAAGAAAGTGTGCAGTTTTGTATTCCATGCAGAGATTTATTTTAAGGTTACGAGAAAATCTATTGAGATGGTGCGAGGGTAGAGAATCAATGATTAACAAAAGCAGGTGTGGCACTTTCTAATAACGTGCCAATTGTAAAAAATTACTTTTGAAACAACCTGTAACTAATTGATTATGAAGCAGAAGATAAATATTACGACGATGATTGCGATAAAACCAGGAGGATGCAAATGTTGTTATATATCGCCGAAGTGACGAAATAGCGAGAGCAGAATGTGTTAAACTAAATGGATTTACAGGCCAGTCAGGTTAAACATGAGTGTGCTTATTCGATTATAGCTCGCACACTTAGAAAGTCATTTTGCTTTTGTAAACCGGCCTTGATTAAGGGGTTTGCATTTTGTCGGATATCATTGTTGCTATATAAGTCACTTATCATTTTATTGCATAAAATTGCCTGGCTACAGACATGGCTTCGGAGGATGAAACGCGTATTTTGTTATGTTCCGTTTTGCTGCACATAGATTTGGAAGATGAAGTGAGTGACACAACGAAAGCTCAATACTTGTTCCCCGCCTCTGACCACAAAAAAAACAAATGCCGGCCGGCCAGGAAATGCAGGCAAAAAATTCTAACCGGTTTCATTACCATTCCGGTCAATATTTAGCTTTTTCATTTTTGACCGGAGGGTGCTTGGATGCATGGCTAATTTTTCTGCTGCGCCATTTTCACCGTTAATCTTCCAATTAGAATCCTGCAGCATCTTGAGTATATGATCTTTTTCAACCTGCTCCAGCGAAGATGCCACCGGAGATAATTGTGTACCATGAGCAATTCCATGATAAAACCAATCAAGCCTGAGCGTATTGCCCTCCGTGGAAATGACAGAACGCTCAATTACATTTTTAAGCTCCCGTATATTGCCCGGCCAGTCGTAGTCGCAAAGGCGCTGCATATCTGCTTTTGAAATATTTTCTAAAACCTTATTATGTTTCTTTGCTTTCCTGCTTATATAAAAATGTATAAGCAGCGGAATATCTTCTTTCCTGTCGCGCAAAGCG
>DASUFG010000416.1:0-10286 GCA_036274715.1 Agriterribacter sp. | reverse complement strand
AAGCAAACCGCATCAACTGCGCCCGGCGATCTTAAATTTGAAGATACCAATAAGGATGGTGTAATTGATGTAAAAGACCGCCAGTTTTTGGGCAGCTTTATTCCCAAAATGACCTACGCATTAAACCTGGGCGCTAATTATAAGAACTTTGATTTCTCTGCTTTTTTCCAGGGCGTTTCGGGTAACAAAATCTTTAATGCCACCAGGGTCATTACCGAGGGTATGGTTCGCTTTTTTAATGCAGGAACCCAGGTGCTGGATGCCTGGACCCCTACCAATACAAACACCGATATCCCCCGCGCAATTTCTTCCGACCCCAATCAAAATGCACGGCCTTCCACCCGTTTTCTTGAAGATGGTTCTTACCTCCGCCTGAAAAATATCATGTTAGGCTACACTATTCCCGGCAATTCCGTAGAGTCCATGACTAAAGGAGCGATAAAGAATTTCCGTGTATATGTTTCCGCTCAGAATATGCTCACTTTTACAAAGTATAGTGGGTACGATCCGGAAGTGGGCAACAGAACACCAAATTCATCATTAACCAATGGTATCGACTTTGCCGTATATCCACAACCCAAGGCTTTCCAGGTGGGTATACAGGCAACTTTTTAATCGAAATTTTCTTAGTCAACTCTATTAAACACAGTAATATGAAACAAAACATAAATAAACGAATTATAGCGGTTATCCTGGTAGCTACCAGTATAATGGCGTGTAATGATAAACTGGAGGTGTTTGATCAAAATAATCCAACACCGGAAAGTTATTTTAAAACAGCCGGTGAACTGCAAAACGGGGTAAATGCCATCTACTCCACACTGCGTTCTGCTAACCTTGTTGGCCGGGAATGGTTTTTTACCCACGATATGAGAGGTGGAGAATGCGCTTCCGGGGGTGCCCAATTGGAAGCCCCGAGAGCAGAACTATTAAAGGAACCCTCACCCGCGCCTTCTAATGCTGTCATGTCAAGTGTATGGACTGGCTGTTACCAGATGATTAACAGGGCAAACCTGGTGCTCGCTAAAGCACCTGACGTAACCGATAATGCAGCGCTTAGGGACAGGCTGGTTGGAGAAGCTGAGTTTCTGAGAGCATGGGCTTACTTCGAACTGGTGTCTCAATGGGGCGATGTTCCGTTGTATACAGAATTGCCTGCATCTTCAATCGATTTTAAAGGGAAATCAACCGCTGCTGAAATTTATACGGTTATTATCAGTGATTTAACAGATGCTGTTCAAAAATTGCCACCGAGCTATGGGGCCTCCGATAAAGGACGGGCTACAAGTGGCGCTGCAAATGCTTTACTCGGAAGAGTACAGATGCAGAAAGGCGATTATGCCGCTGCAAAAACCGCGCTTTTGCAGGTATACGGGAAATACTCACTTGCTGCTGACTACAACTGGAATTTTGATGGTGATACAAAGAGTGATGGTGGTGTGACCATTACTACCGGCCATGAATTTAATACGGAGTCAATTTTTGAAATTGTTTTTGTGGATAAAGGAGACAACAATTTTAACTGGGGATATACCGGGGAGGGTTCAACAAGCCCTTTAAGTACAGTACGCAACCAGGAATACGGTATCACCTGGGGAAATGTTATCCCTTCTGATCGGTTCCTTAACGAGTTTGAGGCTAATGACCCCCGGTATAAATTTACCATTTACGAGGAAGGTGATAATATTCTCACGGCTGCGGGCGCAGTTGATAATATTAATAGCCCTTCGGCTGTGCCTTTGAAGCTCACAGCTACCGCGATGAACATAGCAACAAGCACAAGAAATGGCGTAACCATGAAGCGATTTTTCCGTAAGTACAGTATTTATGAATGGGTTAATTCAGGCTTTCATCCCGGCGGTATAAACCAACGGGTAATTCGCTATGCGGATGTGTTGCTGATGCTGGCGGAATGCGAGGCGGAGGTTGGGTCTCCCGCACAGGCTGCTATGTACATCAATGAAGTTCGTAGCCGCCCGGGTGTAAACATGCCAGCGGTTACATTGGCATCCAAGGATGCCGCTATTAAAGCGGTCATACACGAAAGAGCGGTCGAATTGGGCGCCGAGGAGCGTGCCAGCATTGATATACTGCGCTGGAGGGCAAAAGGATATTTTCCTTCTATCACGACTGATCCTAAACCTGGCCAGGTTGATCTATTCCCAATTCCATCAGGTGAAACATCCACAAACCCGATGTTGCAATAATTTAATATGATTTTTTTTAAGTAGAGGCTATGCTATTAGCCTCTATTTTTTTGTCAATTTGATGGGGCGGATAACCGGCGACTCCAAAGAAATTCGTTTACTTACATGTATAACCGCAGCTGTATGAAAGGAAGATTCATGTATTATGGTTCATTTGTTTTTTTTGCGCTTGCTATACTCGCGGGGTCCTGTGCGAAAAAACCAAAGAACAGGTTGTTTACGAAGATGGATGCGACTGAATCCGGTATTTTTTTCAGTAACGATATTAACGATAACGACTCCTCTCATTCTTTCATCAATGAGTTTGGATATATGGGTGGCGGAGTGGGCATTGGCGATTTTAATAAGGACGGGCTTACCGATATTTTTTTTACAGGTAACCAGGTCAGTTGCCGGCTTTACATCAATAAAGGGAATAATCAATTCAACGATATCACTGAAGCTGCCGGCGTCGCCACGGATGTTTGGTGTACAGGAGTAAGTGTTGTTGATATAAACAACGATGGGTATGACGACATATATGTTTCTGTTTTTGGAAAGAATTTACGCCAACGCTCAAAAAATCTTTTATTCATTAACAAGCATGACCTCACTTTTAAAGAAGAAGCGACTGAATATGGACTTGCAGACACCAGTTATTCAACACAGGCTGTGTTTTTTGATTATGATAAAGACGGCGACCTTGATATGTATCTCACCAACTATTTATTAAGTTCAAAGAACGGCAATGCCATTTTTCCACGCGATAGAAGCGGCCGATCCCCGGCCAATGATAAACTTTACAGGAATGATGGCTACCATGCAAATGCAGGACACCCTGTTTTTTCAGATGTTACCATGGAGGCCGGAATTAAAGAGGATGGGTATGGACTGGGCGTAGCGGTAAGCGATTTTAATGGAGATAGTTGGCCCGATGTGTATGTGGCCAATGATTTTATATCGAATGATGAACTATGGCTAAACAATCATAACGGCACCTTTACCAATTGTATTGATGAAGCTTTTCGGCACCAAAGTTATTCCAGTATGGGTACCGATGCTGCCGATATTAACAATGACGGGTTGCCGGATGTCCTCACCCTTGATATGTTGCCTGAAAACAACGCACGGAAGAAAACCTCCTTTTCGTTTATGAACTATGACCGATACGAGACGGAACGAAGCATGGGATACGAGCCCGAATTTATGCGTAATATGCTGCAATTGGGCAATGGTAACCGCACAATCGGAGATACCAGCATTCCTTTTTTTAGTGAAATAGGCCGGTTAAGTGGCATTGAAGCCACCGACTGGAGTTGGAGCGTTTTACTGGCTGATTTTGATAACGATGGCTGGAAAGACATTCATATCACCAATGGAATAGGAAGAGATTTTATTAATGCTGATTTTTTGGAATTCAGTAATCATATTTTTAACAGCACAGAAAGCCGGGAAGAGCAGCAAAAAACCATAAGAGCAAAATTGGCCTCACTTAAACATGTTGATTTGCCCAACTATTTATACCTCAATAAACATGATTTAACTTTTGCCGACGAGTCGGAAAATGGCGGAATCAACGAACCCTCCATGTCGAATGGCGCAGCCTATGCCGACCTGGATAACGATGGCGACCTGGACCTGGTAGTCAATAATATCATCAAGCCTGCTTTTGTTTTTGTTAATAATACCAATCAAAAAAACGACCGTTCAAAAAATCATTTTTTAAGTGTTCAATTGAAAGGGGATAGCTTAAATACCGGTGGCTTCGGTTCAAAAGTTTTCCTGTTCAATAACGGAAAGGCTCAACTGCAGGAGGAAAGTCCCGCCAGGGGGTATTCTTCAACGGTGGATCAGCGATTGATTTTTGGACTGGGAATGAATGATCATGTAGATTCATTGCTTATCGTGTGGCCCGATGGTAAACGCCAATCTTTGAATAACATTGCGGCCGACACCAGCCTGGTGCTTTCATGGAATAATGCCCAAACGGGTTCAATGGCTGTTGCCCATGTTGCCTATCTTTTTTCAGATATCGGCTCGTCATCCGGCATCGCATACAGGCACCACGACAATCGTTTTAATGATTATGGCATACAACGATTATTGCCGCAAAAGTACTCCCAGTTAGGGCCGTTCATTACCACCGGAGATATCAACAATGATGGGGCGACAGATTTTTTTATTGGTGGTGCGTTTAATTTTCCCGGAAAAATTTTCACACAAAAAGCAGGGCAAACATTCAGTTCAAAAAATCTTACCGACAGCATTAAGTTCGAGGAAGATATGGACTGTATTTTATTTGATGCGGATGACGATGGAGACGTTGATTTGCTGGTTACCAATGGGGATATGCAGTACGGGGATAATTCAACGTATTACAAACCGCGTTTCTATCTCAATGATGGAAAGGGTAATTTCAGTTTGCGAAGTAATGCCATACCGGACGCAGTAAGAACTATTGCCGGATGTGTAACCGCCGGAGATTACGATGGAGATGGGGATGCCGACTTATTCATTGGCGGCCGGGTTTCAAAACAATACCCAATCTCTCCCAAAAGTTTTCTCCTGCAAAATAATAATGGCGTTTTTACAGATGTTACAGCAAAGGTTTGTCCGGGTTTGCAACGTATGGGTATGGTTACTTCAGCAGTATGGACCGATTTTGATCATGATAAACAGGCTGATCTGGTCGTTGCCGGTGAATGGATGCCCTTACGGTTTTTCAAAAACAATCGCGGTAAATTAGTTGAAGTAACGGAATCAACCGGGCTGACCAGGATGAACGGGATGTGGCGTAGTCTCATCGCAACAGATATTGACAATGATGGAGATACTGACCTTGTAGCGGGCAATTTCGGATTGAATTGTGACTATCGCGTAAGCGAGGCAGAACCTATGCAGTTGTACGCTGCCGACCTGGATGGCAATGGGAGTATCGACCCTGTTTTTTTCTATTATATAAAAGGCGAGGATGGTAAGAAGCATTCCTTTCCGGGAATCAGCAGGACTTCGTTTTCTGACCAGGTACCTGCCATAAAAAAACAATTCCTGCTATACAAGGATTATTCCCGCGCCACCTATCATGAAATTTTTAAGGGGAAGCCAGAAGAAAACATTTTGCAGCTGCATTGTAATGAAACACGAAGCTGCTTTTTTGAGAATACCGGCAATGGAAAATTCGTCAAACATCCGCTGCCGGTTGAGGCGCAGTTCGCGCCCGTTAACGCAATCATCTGCGACGACCTCGACAACGACGGGTTTAAAGATCTGCTCCTGGCAGGAAATGAATACCAGGCGGAAGTAATAACCGGGAGGTACGATGCCTCCTATGGTTGTTTTCTGCGCGGCAACAGTAATAAATCCTTTACCCCGGTTCCACCGGTTAAAAGTGGTCTTATATTGAACGGCGACGTAAAAGATATGTCGCTTATTCATTTGTCAAACGGAAAAAAAATATTGCTTGCTGCTGTTAACGATGATTCACTTAGGGTATTCAGAATTGACGCAGCAGTGCCCGGCCGCCAACCCTTTTAAGGAAGGGTCGATACCTTGCTGCTACGTCAATTCAATGCATGACATAATTGGCAACAGCAGTATGTTTTTGACGAATCAACTCACAATTCGCCTTTATGAAATAACTGGTGTGTGTTTAAACATCAGGTTTGGAAATTAATTTTTTCTGCTTCAACCTGTTGGTTAGTTAGCAACAAATCTATACTGTAAAGTGTGATGTATGTTGAGGGAGGAAATAGTTAGTGAAGCAACTAAGTTTGGTGGGATATAAAACCCGAAAAATAGGCCGCTGTAATATATAAACCCCTTCCAATAGCAATAAATCGGGTTCCTTTTATTAATTTTGACTTTAACAATAACTAACTGATTCGCTTGCAAAACGTAGTTCCATACGAGGAGGAAGAACTGCTTGCCCTGGTAGCGAGCGGAGATCAAAATGCCTTTGCAGAGCTTGTGGATCGCCATTGGAAGCAGGTATATGGTCATGCTAACGCCTATACTAAAGACCCATCCCTGGCGCAGGAAATTACGCAGGATATATTTTTACAGGTATGGAACAAGAAAGATAAGCTCTCAGAAATAAATAATTTCAAGTGCTACCTGTTCATACTTGGCCGTAATCTCGTTATTTCTGCTATGCGTAAAAAATTGGTGGAAACAGCCAGCAAAGATTTCATTGAATCCGAAGATTTGAGTTTGGTTCCCGACCAGCAACTTCGGTATAAAGAAACCAATTCGGCTATCGTGTTTGCTATTGAAAAACTCCCTCCAACCCGAAAAATAGTGTTTAAAATGAGCCGCTACGAAGGGCTTACTTATGAAGAAATAGCCGAGCGGTTAAACATCTCCAAAAATACCGTAAAAGAACATATCGCATTGTCTTTGAATTTTCTCAGGAATTATCTTCATTTGCACGGCAACATATTGCCGTTCCTTTTCTTTTCTATAACTTTTTTTTAACAGTGACCCACCCCCTGGTTGCCATACCTGCGTCTTTATAGGTAATTGCAATAATATGGAAGCAACATTACTGGGGGAACTACTTAATAAATACCTCTCCGGAACTATAAATGATCGGGAAAAAGACCAGTTGTTAAGGTTGATAGATAACCCGGACAATCTCGGCGTGCTGGAATCCCTGATGAGGGAAAGCTTTATTGACCAAACGTTTAATGAAACAGAAAACCCTGAAATACAAACGGCTATACAGCAATGGCTGCAGCAAAAAATAAATGAGAAGCAAAACAAGCCCGTGATATTGTGGCTGAGGCGAACTGCGGTAGCGGCTTCTATCATTGGAGTATTGGGTTTTGGAGTGTGGCTGGTGAATTCAAAAAACAACGGGGATGCAATTCCCGAAATAACAAAAAAATATACGGCTTCGGATTTTTCTCCCGGCAAAAAAGGAGCAATACTTACACTTGCAAATGGGCAGCAGATTATCCTGGATTCAGCTGCAAATGGCCAATTGGCCAATGAAGCAGGCGTAACAATTAATAAAAAAGATGGGGAGGTTTTATACAAAGGAAGTGGTGAAGCAGGATATAATACAATGACCACTCCCCGGGGACGGCAATACACTTTGGTGCTTGCTGATCGTTCAAAAGTAATGCTGAATGCCGGCAGCAGCATCCGGTTCCCAACTTCTTTTCCCGGGAATGAAAGGGTGGTGGAAATCACAGGTGAAGCCTATTTTGAAATAACGAAAGATGCCACCAAAAAATTTATTGTGATCACTGCAGGTGGGGTAAGAACAGAGGTGCTTGGCACTCATTTTATGATCAACAGCTACGGCGATGAAGATAATATCACTACTACATTGCTGGAAGGAAGTATTAAGGTGTCCCATAACAAAAAGGTCGCAGTGCTAAAACCGGGAAACCAGGTTCGCGTTAACAACCAGGGACGTTTTGAACTGCTCAGAAACGCTAACATAGAAGAAGCTACCAGTTGGGTCGACGGGTATTTTTATTTTGAAAAGGCAGATGTACAAACTGTAATGCGTCAACTCGCCCGTTGGTACGACATAGATGTGGAGTATCGGGAGCACGTGACCAATGAGTTTTTTGGTGGCAAAATCCAGCGCGATCTGCACCTTGCTGCAGTAATGGACATTTTGAAAACGATTGGTGTAAAATATGAATTGGAGGGGAAGAAGCTGATCATAGGGTCATCCACTCAGGAAAAAGGTTAACAAAAGAAAAAGGCCAGATCCCCTGGTACGGGACCCGGCTCAACGCTTGAGTTGACGGTATAAATACAATCGGCGAAGACTGATTATTTTATCAAATCAAACAAAACAAAGTTATGCAATTAAAAGTTTTTTGCAGCACTTCGTTTCCAAATCGAAGCGCTCTAACCCTAACGCTGCTCGTCATGAAACTTACTGCGATTATTATTCTGGCAACCGCCCTGCAGGTCAGCGCTACAGGACACAGTCAGACCATTACTTACTCCGGGAAAAATGTGGCTTTAACCGCCGTGTTCAAAGCAGTGGAAAAACAAACGGACTATGTGTTTTTTTTCCCTTATAGCTCCCTCGCAGAAGCCCGGCCGGTAACGCTTAAAGTGAAAAATGCATCGCTGGAAGAAGTATTGGAACTATGCTTCAAAAAGCAACCATTCTCCTATCTGATCAAGGAACAAACAATCGTAATCAGCAACAACCGGGGGCATTTGAGCAACTACGCTAACACCGGATTGTCGCAAACTGTAGTTGATGTTCACGGCAGGATTACAAACGAAAAAGGTGAGCCCTTACAAGGAGTAACGGTTCAGGTTAAGGGTTCCTCGAAAGCCACCACTACAGGTGCAGATGGATATTTTTCTATAGACCTTGATGATACAGAAAAAATACTGGTTATTTCCTATGTTAATATGGAAACGCAGGAAGTAAATGTAGCTGGTAAAACAAATGTGCAGGTGCAGCTTAAATTGGCAGAAAATGCCTTGACCGATATTGTAGTGGTAGGTTATGGCACGCAAAAAAAGAGAGATATTACCGGGGCTATTGCATCCTATGACGCTGAAAATCTAGACGAGCGCCCGGTTTTAAGAGTGGACAAGGCATTGGTAGGACAAATGGCAGGTGTACGGGTAAAACAATCCAGCGGGCTCCCTGGAAGAGGATTTTCTGTACAGGTAAGGGGAACAGGCTCCATCAGCGCTAATAATGAACCCTTGTATGTGATTGATGGATTTCCGCTTGAAGTATCGGCACAAAATACCGGTGGTGGTTTTACAACAGGCAATCCTTTGGATAATATCAACCCAAATGATATTGAATCGATACAGGTGCTGAAAGATGCTTCTTCAGCCGCCATATATGGATCAAGGGGATCAAATGGCGTTGTGCTTATTACTACAAAAAAAGGGAGATCCGGGAAAGCTGCAATCAATTTGAATAGCTATGTCGGGTATAATGAAAGGGTGAGAAAGTTGGACATGCTGGATGCTGCAGGATGGGTAGACCGCGCCATTGATATTATCAACACTACCTGGGTAAAGTCTGGACCTGGCAGAACAGCAGATCAAACCACCGCGGAACGACAGGCTATTTTAGGGACCACATCCATCAATACAAATTTTATGATTGATGACCGCTGGTTACAACCTGGTCATCCGGGACTCACCTACCTTGACTGGCAGGATGAGTTTTTCCAGAAAGGACTTGTTCAGAATTACCAGCTTTCAGCTTCGGGTGGAAATGAATTTGTCAAATATTACATATCGGGAAATTATTTGAACCAGGATGGTATTACACCGGGCGTGACCTATAAAAATTATTCGGTTCGTGCTAATGTAGAAGTGCAGGCGAGTAATAAACTAAAGTTCGGATTGAATATTGCACCAACCTATTCCATTGCCAATGATCCCGGTGTTGACGGGAAGGACCAGGAATCTCATATTGCAGCCTCTCTCGCCCCGGTAGTAGAAGAATCATCCGGACTATTGACCGGCGTGTATCCTAATACAAAGTATACCTGGGCCGGTTCAAGGGTGAGCCCGGTTGCGCGGGTGGAACAAATTACCGGCGAAACAAAATTATTCAGAACCTTAACTACCATCTTTGGCGAATTCAACATTATTCCCACGCTAACTTTACGTAGTTCGTTGAACTTAGACAACGCGGATGCGAATTACAAAAGGTATATTCCTTACCAGGTAGCGTCAATATCTGCCAATCCCCTGGCATCCGGGGCTTTGAACGGGTACAAACGATTGACTTTTGTAAATGAGAATACCTTATCCTATAATCAAACATTTGCCCAAAAACACAATGTGTCTGCGCTGGCAGGACTATCGTACAGTACCTTTAAATTCGACAACTGGAATATCAATTCAGGCACTTTTACAACAAATGATATTACTACTTTGAATGCCGCTACCAACAACACGGCTACAAGTACCGAAACCAAGAATGTACTGATATCTTATTTTGGCAGGGTACAATATGATTACGACAACCGCTACCTTTTTTCTGCTTCGATCCGCAGAGATGGATCATCCAAATTTGGCGCCAATACCAAATATGGAGTATTCCCTTCTGTGTCGGCCGGATGGAGAATTTCGGAGGAGGGTTTCATG
>DASUFG010000415.1:0-8806 GCA_036274715.1 Agriterribacter sp. | reverse complement strand
AAGTAGCCAAAATATAGTCAATTCTATTAACCATCCTGAACGTTTCCGGTAATAGAAAGTCGCTTTCGGTATGCACTACCCTATGCTTTAATGTTTTTTTAAGCCATAGCAAACCAACATATATATTGATCCACCTGATCTTATTCAATAATTTCATAGCATCGATTAAATAGCAACATAATCATTGCCGCTTTTGCAGAAACCATGTTCTTATACCCACAAGGTCTTTTTGTTTTAGTATCAAAATATCTTTAAGCGTTAAATGGTTTTGCTGAATGAATATACGCATTAGAAAAACAAGGCATAAGAAATACCCCGCACTACTCACAAAAGCAGCTGCAATAATACCATAAATAGGTATCAATATGATATCACCGGTAATAATTACTACAAGTCCAATGGCTGAATAAACAATGTTCAATCTTACTTTGTTTTGACCCGCGAAATGCGCACCTAACAGGGTTAACATACTGAGAAAAAAGATGCCGGGGATGAGTAAAAGATAAGGAATATACATATTTGTAAAAGTGCTACCATAGATGAATGGAAAAAGCCAGTAGCCTGCAGCGATAAAGACAAGTGACGCCAACGTATAAAGTGCAATTATCATTCTTGAAAAAAGTGATATTGATTCCCTTACAGAATTTTTGTCTCCTCCGGCCGATATCGGGAAAATTATACTGGCCATTATTGCAGGAATAACAATAAACATTTGCACCAACTTAGATACCTGTATGTAATTGCCCAGATCATTAGCCGAACAATACTTTTCAACAAACCAATAATCAATCCTGCATAAGAGAAAAAAAATAAGATTGGCTACAAAAGCCTGAAATGCATAACGAAATATCTGTGCCAGGGTTTCATAAGAAGGAAATATCAATTTCCATATCCCTTTGTTCACCAATACGAAACAAATACCCAAAAGAGCACCTTGTGCTAAAAATCCACCAAAATAAATGTTTATGTATTGGGTTCGATCAACTAAAATTCCATTGCTGAGTGGTACAAGTGCTATCAATACAAGATTGACAAGAGTCATTATTATATTTGGCAGAAAAAAAATCTTCTTCGCATATAATATTGCAGTAAAAAAATTGATAAGAATGCAACCTCCGGTATAGCAAATGGTCGCAAGACCATATTGTGTATATACAGGTGGAATAATTGCAGAAAACAGCAACAATTTAAATATAAGGTATATCATTACTGTAGCCGCTACTGACCACAATATTGCAAAATTGGCAAGTCGCACAGGATCCATTTTCCTCGCCGCGATATAATACGCAATACCAGACTCAAGACTAAAACTGCCAAGGCTGACAGTTAAGGCGAGTCCATTAGAAATAAAATAAATTTGCCCGCTATATGATGCTTCATAGTAGCGGGCAATAATAATATTTAACCCTAAAACAGAAATGAAATATATTCCCCGCCAGAGAATACTTTGAATTATAAACTTGAGGAGTGGCATTCTATTTCAATGCCTCGATGATCTGTCCAAAATCGGCAGCAATTAACGATGCACCACCCACTAGTCCTCCATCCACATCGGGCTGCGAAAAAATTTCTTTTGCATTACTGCCTTTAACGCTACCGCCATATAAAATAGAGATATTAGCGGCCACCGACTCCCCATATTGATCGGCCAGCACTTTGCGAAGATGCGCATGCATTTCCTCGGCCTGGTTTGCAGTAGCCGTTTTGCCGGTACCTATTGCCCAAATAGGCTCATAAGCGATTACTATTTTTTGAATTTGCTCCTCAGTAAGGCTGAACAGGCTTTCTTTTAATTGTTTTGCTACATATTCGTTTTGGGTTCCAGCCTCCCTGATTTGCAACGCTTCCCCACAGCAAAAAATAGGTGTCAAACCATAGGTTAAAGCGATACTTACCTTTTCCTCAAGCATCGCATTGGTTTCAGCAAAATATTCCCTTCGCTCCGAATGCCCCAATACTACATATTCAACGCCGATTGATTGCAGCATTTCCGCTGAGGTTTCGCCGGTGTAAGCACCATGGTTTTGCGTATAACAATTTTGGGCGGCGATGTAAAAATTCTTTTGATTGGTTATTTTATTTTTAGCCATGATGAGATAAGGAAAAGGAACCGCAAAAACAACCTTTTGATGGGTATCGAGTTCATGGGGCGCTTTTATAATTTCATCCAGTAAATTTTCTGCCTGTTCAAATGTCAGGTTCATTTTCCAATTAGCTGCTGCTATTTGTTGTCTCATTATACGTTTTGTTTATAAAGATGTTCTAAAATTCCAATTTCAGCAGGCGACAGATGATGTTGCTTTAACCTTTTCCAATTGGCAATATGTTCGATCGCCTTATCAAAAATATACCGTTCCGAGAACCCCCAGGTAAAGTTGGGCAGTTGCTTAGGAGCTAGTCCTGGTCCGAATATATTTCCAGCTACCCCTGCAAATGTACCAGTATTCAATGATGTATTGATAGCTGTGCGGGTATAATCTCCCATTAATAATCCACATTTTAGGGCAACCGGCAAACCGTCAGGCATGCCTTTATTGGCGTAAACAATCGAGGCATCGTTCCGTATATTGGAATTAACAGTTCCAGCACCCAGGTTACACCACTCCCCTATTACAGAATCGCCTAAGTAGCCCTCGTGTGCTTTGTTGCTGTAACCCATCATCACCGTATTCTTAATTTCTCCCCCAGCAGTGCAATAGGGTCCAACGGTAGTAGCGCCATAAATTTTAGCTCCCATTTTTAGTACGCTTCCCTCTCCTAACGCAAAGGGTCCGCGGATCATACAACCCTCCATGACATCACTATTCTTCGCAAGATAAACAGGTCCTTCGGATGCATTGATATAGCAATGTGGTGCAGCGACTCCATCCTCGATAAAAATGTTTTCAGTAGCAGTCCAGCCATCAATGCGGGATATTCGTTTTGATTTACGTCCCCGTGTTAACAAAGCAAAGTCGTAGCGTATGAGCTCATCGTTCAATTGAAAAATATGCCAGGGCCGTTCAATGCTTTTTAACGGCTGTTTGTAGAAGATACATTTCTTAAATTTCCCGGGAACGACTGTGTCAATATCCCAATGTTCCGACTCTGCCGAAGCTGCTGCAATTACTTTTCCGTCATGCACGATGGCCTCATTCACTCCCAGTTCCATAATTCTTGTGAAAATATTCTTATCCGGAATAAGCGCCGCATTTACCAATATAGCGGGCCCATTTTCCGGCTTTTCGTACGCCGGCTGCAGATACGATGCAGTAATCGAAAAAACGTTAAGACCTGTGAGCTTTCTCCATCGTTCGGCACCGGTGAGAATGCCTGCGCGTATAGCTGACACAGCGCGGGTAGCCGTAAATGGAAATAGATGATCTCTGTCGTACGTATCAAATAGAATAATATGCATACTGCAACAATAGGTTCAAATTTCGAATGTTATCGGTGAAATCCCAAATCAGGATCAGGATGTGAGGATAACCGGATTACAAGATGGAAAAGAGGATACCAGAATCAAAAGGCAGGAAGCTACAAAAAGTGAAATGCGTAAGATGGCTGGTTTAAGGGGAAGAACCATTCCTGAACAAAGCCCCATTCCTTCCGTTGCACCTGATGTTTGGAAAGCAACTATGATAGCTCCCGGTTAGGCCTTTAGGCAAATAAAAAATCCCATAGGTACGCCTAGGGGATTTTTTCTTGTTTGGACGAAGAAATTATTTTTTCGCGTATTTCTTTTTGAACTTATCAATACGTCCTGCTGTATCAACCAATACCTTCTGCCCGGTAAAAAAGGGATGTGAAGTATTAGAAATTTCGAGCTTGAGCAGCGGATATTCATTTCCGTCTTCCCATTTAATCGTTTCTTTCGAAGCTGCTGTTGAACGGGTAAGAAATGTGTACCCGTTACTCATGTCTTTAAAAACTACAAACCTGTAATTTTGCGGATGGATACCTTGTTTCATGATTATCAATGTTTTAAGGTAGTACGGATTTTGCCGTACTGTTAAAAAGAAGCGCAAAGGTAATTGGGAACGCGCTAAATGCAAAATTATAATTTATTTGCCCTTTTTGGCAGCTTTGAGGTTGAGTACTTCCACGAAAACAGAGAATGCCATCGCAAAATAAATATATCCCTTCGGGATGTGCTGGTCGAGCCCCTCGGCGATAAGAGATACACCGATGAGCAGTAAAAACGATAAAGCCAGCATTTTAACGGTAGGATGGTCATTCACAAAGCTGCTGATTTTTTCAGCGGAGAGCAGCATAATCAACACCGCAATCACTACTGCGGCTATCATAATCTCAAGATGATCAGCCATACCTACGGCTGTTATGACCGAATCAAGTGAAAACACAACATCCAAAAGGATAATTTCTATAATCGTTCTGGTAAATGAAATAACCCTGATTTTTTTGACCTGTCCTTCTTCGTGCCCTTCCACTTTTACATGAATTTCTACAGTGCTTTTGTAAATCAGAAATAATCCGCCCACAATTAAAATAATATCCCTTCCTGATATTTTTAGCTGCTCAAACCATTCTCCGCCCTCCTTTACACCCACCCAATCCGCTATACTAAAAATTGGCGTGGTTAAAGTCATTACCCAACTAATGGAAAGTAACAACAGCACTCTTGTAATCATTGCCAGTGCCAGACCCAGCCGGCGGGCTTTTTTTTGCTGTCTCTGCGGCAATTTTCCGGATATAATGGAAATGAACACGATATTGTCGATCCCCAATACAATTTCCAATACGGTTAGCGTTATTAGTGAAATCCAGGCGTCCGGACTAGTTAACAATTCCATAATGACATAATATTATTTTAAAAACTACGAAAAACAGTTTGGGAAAAAATGGGATCGCCTCCGCGCCAAATCATCCCCGTCACTTATTGCTCTTTCAATTCCAAAAGAAATGCCTCCAGGCCTTTTCTCTTTTCTTCGTCCAGCATGTAGTTCATATTGTATTTATAATATTGTTGCAAATCGAATAATTTATAGTCCATTTCTTTCACTACGTCATCCGTATGCATTAGCCCCAAAGCAAGTGCCTCATTAAAGGCGTGAACAAAGCCTTCTGGCAGTGGCTTATTGGCAACCCATGCTGCAAATACAAAACTCAGTCCCGAATAATCTTTCCAGGCCTCCCCAAGGTCATAGCTATACGTTGATTTCTTTCTTTGCTCAAACGCCCGGTCGCCTATTACGAGTCCTGCAGTAGTGTTTTTAATACGATCGCGATACTCTTCCTCCGTAACTTCCTCAAATATCGGGTTGATGTGCCAGTATTTTTTCAACAATATTTTAGCCAGGGTTGCTGAGGTTTTAGACTGGTAATCGAGCAACACCCTTTCAACCCTGTTAATCGGTACTTCGCTAAATAAACAAACCGTTGCCACCGGTCCATTGCACCCAATACAATAATCAGACACAATATGGAACTCTTTCATTTCCGGAATTATGGCAACGGGTACTATTCCCATATCCACCCTTCCGTTCAGCAACAGTTCCGCCAACTTTGAAGGAAAGGTTTCCACCAATTCTATATCATGAATAACACGGGATTTGTTGATACCGTATAAAAATGGCTTAACATTCAGGTAATCTATTATACCGACAGTTATTTTATTTCGCATCTTTCCTTTTTAATTCAGGCAATCAGGTTCAGTCCGCATTCAACCCATCAAATAATTCAACTTTTTCATGTAGGTTTGCCCGCAAATGTAGGGTAATCTCCTATTATTATTATTCAAATACCAGGCATAAATGGATTTATCAGCGCTTACTGCAATTTCACCGGTTGATGGCAGATACAGGAACCAGGTTCATCATTTAGATCAGTATTTTTCGGAGTATGCGCTTATACGTTATCGCGTACTGATTGAAATAGAATATTTCATTTTTCTAAGCGAAAAGAAATTCTTTTCGTTGAAGCCTGCCCAAATTAAATTACTCAGGGAAGTGTACCAGCACTTTACAACCGATAAAGCAACGGAAATAAAGAATATTGAAAAAATCACCAACCACGATGTAAAAGCGGTGGAATATTATATTAAGAAAGAACTGGATGGATTAAAACTCACTCATCTTAAAGAGTGGGTGCACTTCGGACTCACCTCACAAGATATCAACAATACCGCTATTCCACTGTTGTGGAAAGAATCCCTGGAAAATGAATATTATCCGGCAGTCGCAACGCTTGTGCTGCAATTAAAGAAAACGGCAGCAAAATGGAAGAATATTTCCATGCTCGCGCGCACACACGGCCAACCTGCTTCGCCTACCCGTTTAGGTAAGGAGTTAATGGTATTTACAGAAAGGCTGGAGCAGCAATTACAATTGTTACAATCTATCCCCTATTCCTGTAAGTTTGGCGGCGCAACCGGCAATTTCAATGCGCATTATGCCGCATATCCTAAAACGGACTGGATAAAGTTTGCCGACGATTTTTGCAATAAATCGCTTGGCTTACAGCGCCAACAGTTTACCACGCAGATTGAGCATTACGATAATATAGCGGCCCATTTTGATGGCATAAAACGAATTAATAATATCCTTATTGATTTTTGCCGTGATATCTGGACCTATGTATCGCTTGAATATTTTAAACAGAAAGTAAAGAAAGGCGAAGTTGGCTCATCGGCGATGCCGCATAAGGTAAATCCTATCGATTTTGAAAATGCCGAGGGGAACCTTGGAATTGCCAATGCGCTGCTTGAGCATTTATCGGGGAAGTTACCGATCTCCCGGCTGCAGCGCGACCTTACTGATTCCACAGTTCTAAGAAATATCGGTGTTCCATTTGCACATACCATATTAGCGTTAAAATCTGTTGATAAGGGAATGTCTAAATTGCTTTTAAATGATGCTAAAATAAAAGAAGATTTAGAACAGAACTGGGCAGTAGTGGCCGAGGCCATTCAAACTATTTTAAGACGTGAAAATTACCCCAATCCGTATGAAGCTTTAAAAGAACTTACCAGGGGCGCATCCGATATTGACCAAAAAACCATGCATCAATTTATTGATAAGCTAGACATAAAGGCCTCGCTAAAGAAAGAGTTAAAAGCCATTAACCCATATAATTATACAGGGGTCAATGTAAATTTCTAACGTTTTCATTTTTCGCCTGCCAGTTCCATAATGGCTTCCCATTCCTTTTCGGTAACAGGTTGCACAGAAAGGCGTCCCAACCGAACCAGGGCCATATCAGCCAAACGTTTATCGGCCTTTACCTGTACAAGACTAACCGGCTTTTTTAATTTTTTATAAGGCTTAAGGTCCACTACCACCCAGGTATCATCATCCGCAGTTGGATCGGGATAGTGTTCTTTGGCCACTTTAGCAATACCTACGATATCAAGTCCTTCATTACTGTGATAGAACAGCACTTCATCTTCCTTTTTCATGGCTTTCAGGTTATTCCTCGCCGCGTAGTTTCGCACCCCATCCCAAAAAGTTCTTTTGTCCTTCACCAGTTGATCCCAACTGTACGTAAATGGTTCAGATTTTACAAGCCAGTATGCCATAGATAATGTGAATTGTTAAACACAAGATACAAGTTCAAAATTAACCTGGAAATACAAAATTCGAAGTGTTATGCTCGAAATTCGGAGCCAAATTCAACAAACCTGAAACCACAAACTTCAAATCCGTTCCTACCACCCACTCGCCAAAACATCGGCGATATGCATAGTTTGTATAGGCAATCCCCTATGCCGAATTACGCCGTCAATATGCATCAGGCAGCTCATGTCGGTTGAGATGACCATATCTGCGCCCGTGTTATTGGCATGAGTGAGTTTTTGATCGGCCATGGCAACCGAAATAGCTTCAAATTTTACAGCAAAAGTGCCGCCAAATCCACAGCAGGTTTCGGTGTCATCCATCTCCACCAGTTCAAGTCCTTTTACGCGATTGAGTAATGTTCTTGGGGCCGATTTGATGTGTAGTTCACGTAAAGCTGCACAGGAGTCGTGATAGGTAGCCTTACCTTGCAGCGTGGCACCCACATCCTCCACTTTCAGTACATCGATAATAAACGAAGAAAATTCAAATGACTTTTTGCCTATCTCTTTCACTTCGTTATGCATGGAAGAGTTGTCGAATAAACGTGGATAATAGTTTTTTACAAATCCCGTGCAGGAGGCGCTCGGCGCTATAATGTAATCAGCGTTCGAAAAATCCTTAAGAAACTTGCTGCACACTTCCCGGGCATCATCCCAGAAACCCGCGTTAAAAGCAGGCTGACCACAACAGGTTTGATTGGCATTATAGTGAATTGTACAACCCAGCTTCTCCAACACTTTTATCATATTAAAAGCAGTTTGCGGAAAAAGCTGGTCTACAAAACAGGGAATAAATAAATGAACATCCATTATAATTATCCTTCCGGTATAATCAGTTTAGTAAATCGTGTGAATTGATGTTTTCAGCGCTATCATTTTTAAAGCAGTAATAGCCGCTTCTTCGCCTTTATGTCCATGTTTCCCTCCTAACCTTTCTTCTGCCTGCGCATTATTATCTACAGTGAGCACTCCAAAAACAGTAGGAACGGGTAATGTTAAATTGAGCTGAACAATTCCGTCTGTAATGCCTTTGCATACATAATCGAAATGTGGTGTGCCACCTCTCACCACGCAGGCTAGCGCAATAAAAACGTCTGGTCTGGGCACTCCCGGCGGCAATGTATCCCAATAGCTTTTCACACCAAAAGGCACTTCAAAGGCGCCGGGTACCGTAACCACGCGATATGCCACCTGGTACTGAGATAATACGGAAATGCACCCTTCCTGCAATCTATCTACAACAGCCGCGTT
>DASUFG010000414.1:0-6722 GCA_036274715.1 Agriterribacter sp. | reverse complement strand
AAAGCTGGTCCAGGTTTTTGGCATTTAACAATTTATTCGCCCAATCCAATAATGCAACTGCCTGTTCCCTGGATACGGTAGGAAAATCGTCCAAAAAAGTATCGAGAGATACCCCTGCCTCTAAATGGTCAAATAAGGATTCAACCGGAACACGGGTTCCCTTAAAAACAGTTTGACCCCCTAAAATGTCTTTGTCAATAGTGATAATTTCTTTAATGCCCATCTCTTAAAATTAATAAGAAAAAAGCCCTACTGGAAAACACTGGGTGCATTTCAAATTTTGTGATGTAATAAAGATAGTTCCTCTATTCCTCCCGGATTTCGAACTTTGGATTTCGGACTTTATTTGTTATTTGATTTTTGGTTCTTGTGATTTAGTTCGTTGATGAGCACCAGGTTCTTAATGCTAATACCCTTTATCCGTGATAGATTCAAGAATATTATAATAGCTCACATACCGCTCCACGCTCACTGTTCCGTTTTCTACGGCAGTTTTAACGGCGCAGCCAGGTTCGTTGATATGCAAACAATTATTAAACTGGCATTTTGTGAGTAGTTTCCGCATTTCGGGAAAATAATGAGAGAGTTCCTGTTTGGAAATATCCACCAACCCAAACTCCCGTATGCCCGGTGTATCGATGATGCGGCCGCCGAAAGGAAGATCAAACATTTCGGCAAAAGTGGTGGTGTGCAGCCCTTTTCCGCTCCAGCCACTCACTTCCTGGGTTTTAAGTGCAAAAGACGGGATGATGGTATTGATGAATGACGATTTGCCCACTCCCGAATGCCCGCTGATTAACGTGGTTTTATCCTTCAGCAAGCCTTCGATATCCCTGAGCCCCTCACTTTTTTCCACGCTCATTAACACAACCTGGTAGCCAATGCCTTCATACATTTCTTTCCAAAGCTCAAACTGGTCCATTTCCTTTTTCCGTAACAGGTCGGATTTATTAATAACAATTACGGCCGGTACGTGGTAGGCTTCAGCCGCCACTAAAAACCGGTCTATAAAACCCTGTGAGGTACGGGGTTCGCGCAGGGTGCCGATTAACAGCGTTTGGTCGAGGTTGGCCGCTATGATATGATGCTGGTATTTATGTGCAGGCGACTGGCGGTTAATATAATTGCGACGGTCGTATATATTCGTAATTACGGCGGTTTTATCCTCTCCTTCTTCTATCTCAACATCAATTTCATCGCCCACGGTTACCGGGTTGGTGGAGGTAATACCATCCAGTTTTAACTTCCCTTTTACGCGGGCATTATACAGCACGCCATTGCGGTCTTTTACTACATACCAGCTTCCTGTTGATTTATATACCAATGCCTTCATGAGCTGAAATTGAGGCTGCACCCGTCGTAAAGAAGTTATTGTTGAGAAGTACCCCGTAGTATAAAATATCGTTCATCATTTCCTCCCCTGTCATTGGTTTGTTATAAAATCATGTTCCGGTCGCCTGTTGCGTATTCCTTTATCCACAAAGCCAGGGTATCCACCCATCGTGGCTGCGTATTCATGCAGGGAATAAAGGTAAAAGATTCTCCACCCGCATGCATAAAGATTTCTTTTCCCTCCACCGCAATTTCTTCGAGCGTTTCCAGGCAATCGCTTACAAAGGCGGGGCAAAGAATCAGCAGTTTTTTCTTACCCTCTGCAGGCATCGCCGCCAACCGGATATCTGTAAATGGCTCCAACCAGCCCTTTCCCAACCGCGATTGAAAAGAAATGCTGTATTTGCTTGGTGGAATATGTAGTTTTTCAGTGACCAGTTTTGTTGTGGTGAAGCACTGGTGCCGGTAACAAAAAGCATGTGCAGCCGAAGGCGTTTGGCAACAGTTCTCCGTTTGCAGGCAATGGTTACCGGTAACATCCGATTTTCGGATATGCCTGCCCGGTACCCCGTGGTAGCTGAACAGGATATGATCATAGTCCTGCTGCAGGTAAGGACTGATGCTTTCGGACAAGGCCTGGATATAATTCGGTTCGTTATAAAAGGGTTTTATGAAGGAAAGTGAGAAATTATATTTTCCTTTTTTGTGTGCGGCTTTTGCATGTTCAACGGCTGTTTCGTACGACGACATGGCGTAATGGGGGTACAAAGGAACCGCAATTACTTCCTTAATTCCGGGTAAACGTTTTTGCAGGTTATCGTAGGCCGTGGTTATAGAAGGATTGCCATAACGCATGGCAATTTCCACCGGCTCTTCTAATTGTTGTTGTACCGCAACCTGCAACTGCCGTGTTAATTCAATCAATGGAGAACCCTGGGGCGTCCAAACCGACCGATAAGCAGCGGCAGATTTTGCCGTACGAAAGGGAACGATAATACCACCCACCAGTAACAGGCGCGACAAATACGGGTAATCAATCACCCTGCCATCCATTAAAAACTCCATCAAATAACGGCGCACATCTTTGTGTTCAGTGGAGTCAGGAGAACCGAGATTCATCAATATAATACCACGTGTAACGGATTCATCTGTCATAAAAAAAATATGCTTGGTACATTAAAATAGTAAAAGGTCACTTAGGGTGACCTTTACTGATATGATGGATCAAAAACGGGACGCCGCATTGATGGTACGGTCCAGGTCTTGATAGGTAATGGCGTTACTTATAAACCAGGTTTCAAAAGCTGATGGGGGCAAATATACACCGGAATTCAACATGTGATGAAAGAATTTGTTGAACATGGCGATGTTGGAAGCTGCCGCCGAATCGAAGTCCTGTACGGCCTGGTCCGAGAAATGCACACTGATCATACTTTGTATGCGATTGATGCGGAAAGGATGTTCTTTCTGCCGCAACACTTCATTTAAGCCTTTCTCCAGGTAAGCGCCTTTGGCCTCCAGTTCATCATAGATCAGCGGGTTATTATTGAGCTCTTTAAGCAGTGTATAGCCAGCAGCCATGGCCAGTGGATTACCGCTCAGCGTACCTGCCTGGTATACACTTCCCAATGGCGCGATATGCTGCATTATTTCCTTCCGCCCGGCAAAGGCCCCTACGGGCATCCCGGCGCCGATGATTTTTCCATAGGTGATAAGATCGGCATCAACACCCAATTTTTCCTGCGCGCCGCCGCGGGCCAGCCTGAAGCCGGTCATTACTTCATCAAAAATCAGCAGTATGCCTTCCCTGTCGCAAACAGTACGGAGGGCTTTAAGGTAACCTTGCCCGGGCAAAATGCAGCCCATATTGCCGGCTACAGGTTCAATAATAATGGCGGCGATTTCGTTTTTGTTTTCTGCTACCAATTGCTCTACGGCCTCAATATTGTTATAGGCACAGGTAAGCGTGTCGCTGGCAACGCCTGCCGTTACGCCGGGCACTTTTTGAATATTAAAAGTAGCTACCCCGCTGCCCGCTTTCACCAAAAAGCAATCGGCATGACCATGATAGCAACCTTCGAACTTGATGAATTTGTTTTTGCCGGTATAGCCCCGGGCCAGGCGTATGGCGCTCATGCAGGCCTCCGTTCCGCTATTGACCATGCGGATCAAATCCACGTTAGGAGCCATGATTTTAATGAGTTCCGCTATTTCAATTTCTACTTCAGTGGGTGCACCAAAAGAAGTGGAGCCTGCGGCTTTGTCCTGTATCGCTTTAATAACGGGTTCGTGGGCATGGCCCAAAATCATCGGACCCCAGGAATTGATGAAATCAATATATTCATTTCCATCCACGTCGTACAAATAAGCGCCTTTGGCTTTTTCTATAAATACAGGATTGCCCCCAACGCTCCTGAATGCCCGCACAGGTGAATTAACCCCACCGGGGATGGATTGCTGGGCGCGGGAAAAAAGTTGCTGGCTGATTGGAGTGTTCATTTCTTATAATGTGATGTGAATAATATCATTTGTAGTCTCAAAATAAATAAGTCCTTCGTTTAACTTTCTGTACCTTTTTGCCCCGATATAAAGTCGGGACAGGCTTTGCCCAAAAAGGCACCCAAAAAAGGCCTCCGAAATAACGCCCCGATTTCGGAATGTAGCAATGACTAAGCTTTCGTACTACTGTGGTGAAATACTGAAGTACCCTGGTGAATACTAAAGCAATCCAAAAATATTCATAAAATACAAAGCATTATGCCAGGTTCTGCCCGGGGTATACCGATGCATATTTTTTGAAACAGGAACCGAACGCCTCATATTTTTTTGCATCGATTCTTAACAAGAGATTATTAATCACAGCAGACCATATTCCTTACAAAATCCTCAACTTAACAACCGTACGGCGTCTTTTGCAAAATAGGTGGCAATTAAATCGGCGCCGGCTCTTTTAATGGAGGTAAGACTTTCAATGATCGCTTTCTCCTCGTTGAGCCAACCCATTTTTGCCGCCGCTTTAATCATCGCATATTCGCCACTTACATGGTAAGCGCTCACCGGCGTGGTTACCGCATTTTTTATTTCACGGATGATATCGAGATATGCCATCGCTGGTTTTACCATTACAATATCGGCACCTTCTTCAATATCCATCAATGTTTCTTTTACTGCTTCGATACGATTCGCGTAATCCATCTGGTAAGTTTTCTTATCGCCAAAGCCGGGGGCGCTGTCTAATGCATCGCGAAAAGGACCGTAAAAACAGGACGCATATTTAGCGCTGTAAGCCATGATACCTGTACCGGTGAAATTATTTTCTTCCAGCGCTTTCCGGATAGCGCCAATACGGCCGTCCATCATATCGCTGGGTGCCACAAAATCGGCCCCCGCCTTTGCATGGCTCACACTCATCGTCACCAGCGCTTCCACTGTTTCGTCGTTCACTATTTGTCCATCTTTTACAATGCCGTCGTGGCCATATTCCGAATAGGGGTCCAGTGCTACATCCGTCATCACAATCATTTCCGGTACTGCATCCTTAATGGCTTTAATGCTGCGCTGCATCAGTCCATTTTCGTTCCAGGCTTCTTTACCCGTATTGTCTTTCCATTCGTCTTTACACTTAATAAAAAGCAATACACATTTAATGCCCATGCTCCATAAAGTTTTCACCTCCTTCAGGGTATTGTCAATGGAATTGCGGTAATAGCCGGGCATAGAAGGAATTTCATAAGCGATCGCTTCTCCTTCATCAATAAACAGGGGAGCGATGAAATCAGCTGGAGTGAGCACTGTTTCCGCCACCATGCCACGAATGGCAGCGTTGGAGCGAAGTATCCGGTTTCTGCGTTGTAGGTACATGAGAGCAATTTGAAATTTGAGATTTAAAATTTGAAATTTGCTTCCTGGTTCTTTCCCTTCGAATCTGCCTGTCGGCAGACAGGTTTCGGGCTTTAGTTTTCGGGCTTTATTTGAAATTTGTATCTTGTTTTTTGGTTCTTTACCTCCGCATTTCATGCCCACTCTTTTGGATGCAAACAAACCTGCAGCAATTGATCTTCTTCACTCCCCGGCTCGGGCTGGTCATTGTATTCGAACCTTACCGTGGGCGGCAGGCTCATTAAAATACTCTCGGTTCTTCCATTGGTTTTTAACCCGAAAAGCGTACCCCTGTCGTGAATGAGGTTAAACTCCACATAGCGTCCCCGCCGGATTTCCTGCCAGTGTTTATGCCTTTCATCCCAATCCATATTTTTTCGTTTGCTTACAATGGGGAGATAAGCTTCAGTAAAAGCATTACCATTAGCTTGCTGCAAGGCAAATAAGCGGTTTGCATCTTCTTCATCTTCAGGGCGCAGGTAATCGTAAAATACGCCGCCAATACCACGCATTTCATTACCGCGATGGGTATTGGAAAAATAAGCATCGCATTGTTGTTTGTATCGGGGATACAGCGCTTCGCCAAATGGAAGCATGGCATTCTTCAAGGTTTGATGAAAATGATGTGCGTCTTCTTCAAATAAATAATAGGGAGTAAGGTCGCAGCCGCCTCCAAACCAACGGTCTGTAATAGTTCCTGTTCCATCGTACAGTTCAAAATAGCGCCAGTTGGCATGCACCGTTGGCACAAAAGGATTAACAGGGTGCATGACGATGCTTAACCCACAGGCAAACCAATGATTACCATTAATTTTCAGTTGGCTGCGCATAGCATCGTTTACCCTGCCAAATACAACTGAACTGTTTACGCCGCCTTTCTCAAATACTTTTCCATTGGCCATTACCCGCGTTTTTCCGCCGCCACCTTCTTTCCGCTGCCAATTGTCTTCTGTAAATTTTGCCTCCCCGTCTTCTTTCTCCAATGCGCTGCAAATGTTATTTTGAAGATCGTGAATATAGTGAATCCAGCTGTCTTTGGTGAGCTGCGAATAATCTACTGGTGATGGCGCATTGCCTGGTATGATATGATGAGTTTCCATAATTTCTTTCATTTAAATATATAGGATTTGGCACATTAGTCGAAAACATAGGTGTATCCTCTGCTAAAGCTAACTGGTATTGATTATTCATCTTAAAAGAATAGGAATTTAGATAGATGTATTTGCTTTTTTCTTTTTTGCCTGCCCAAAAAAGAAACAAAAAAAGGCACACGAAAACGAATACTGCCCGTTTTCGTGCCCGTTCCCTGATTTGGCTATTGTACTACTGTGGCTTCAACCACAGCAGGTCTATTGCAGGCATCGGGTTCATCCAAAATCACTATCTGTAAAACATCTTCACGACTTAAACGACTAATTCTATAAATAAATAACTCAATGCAAGGATGCGTCCTGTATATGCTATGGATTTCTCCATTCCTTCACGGTATCTACAAATGCCCGGGCATGGTC
>DASUFG010000413.1:0-6371 GCA_036274715.1 Agriterribacter sp. | reverse complement strand
GGGCTGGAGAAAATTTTCTTGCGCAATCTAAAAGAGGAACGCCTGCATTTTACCACCGACCTGGCTGAGGGGATTAAGGATGCCGAAGTGATCTTTTTAGCCCTTCCCACGCCTCCGGGTGAAGACGGCTCCGCGGATCTGAAATATATATTGGGCGTTGCCAAAGACCTTGGCAAATTAATCAAGCCCGGGCAATATAAAGTTATAGTAGACAAAAGCACAGTTCCCGTTGGAACCGCCGAAAAAGTGGAACAGGAGATAATAAAAAGTTCCGGCGGTATCCTTTCCAGTGGAGAAGACGCCGGCGGTAGTGGTTCCTTCGACGTAATATCAAATCCGGAGTTTTTGCGTGAGGGGGTGGCTGTGGATGACTTTATGAAGCCCGACAGGGTAGTTATTGGTACCGCTTCAGAAAAAGCAAAAAAGGTAATGAGCGACTTATACGCTCCGTTTGTACGGCAGGGTAACCCTGTTATTTTCATGGACAGGCGTTCAGCGGAACTCACCAAGTATGCTGCTAATTCATTCCTGGCTACAAAAATATCTTTCATGAATGAAATAGCACAGCTATGTGAAAAGTTGGGTGCTGATGTAGATATGGTGAGGCGGGGTATAGGAAGTGACGATAGAATTGGTAAGCGGTTCCTTTTTCCGGGTATCGGCTATGGAGGAAGTTGTTTCCCCAAAGATGTGCAGGCCCTGGTAAAAAGTTCTGGAGATGTTAACTATGAATTCCGCATACTCAATGCAGTAATGCAGGTGAATGAAATACAGAAGCTGCACCTGGTGGCTAAAATAAAAAGCTATTTTAAAGATGATCTTAAAGGCAAAAAAATAGCACTTTGGGGACTTGCATTTAAACCGAATACGGACGACATCCGGGAAGCACCCGCTCTTGAGATCATAGAGGCCCTGGTGAAAGAAGGTGTAACGGTTGCGGCATACGACCCCGAAGCAATGAAAAATGTGAAACAGCTTATAGGAGATAAAATAACCTTTGCTGACAATCAGTACGATTGTTTAAAGGGCGCTGATGCCCTGGTGATTGCCACTGAATGGAATGAATTCAGGACGCCCGATTTCTTGAAAATTGTGAGCAACCTGAAGAATAAAGTAATTTTTGACGGAAGAAATTTGTTCGACATCAATGCTATTCGTGAATTGGGTTTCTATTACGAAAGTATAGGCCGTTCTGTAGTTTCAAAATAACATTGGAAAAATGAAAAAAAGAGTTTTAATCACAGGTGCTGCCGGGTTTTTGGGTTCTCACCTTTGTTACCGGTTTATCAACGACGGCTACCGTGTAGTGGGTATGGATAACCTGATTACCGGCGATCTGAAAAACATTGAGTCGTTATTTGCATTAGAGGATTTCGAGTTTTATCATCACGATATTTCAAAATTCGTTCATGTTCCGGGTGCGATAGATTACATATTACATTTTGCGTCACCTGCGAGCCCGATTGATTATCTAAAAATTCCGATTCAAACCTTGAAAGTGGGTTCCCTCGGCACGCACAATTGCCTGGGATTGGCAAAGGCCAAAGGGGCAAGGATATTGGTGGCTTCAACTTCAGAAGTGTATGGAGATCCATTGGTTCACCCACAAACAGAAGATTATTGGGGTAACGTGAACCCGGTTGGCCCTCGCGGTGTTTACGATGAAGCTAAACGGTTCCAGGAAGCTATTACAATGGCTTATCATACCTTTCATGGCGTGGAGACAAGAATCGTCCGGATTTTCAATACCTATGGGCCGCGTATGCGGCTGAACGATGGAAGGGCATTGCCGGCATTTATTGGGCAGGCACTTCGTGGAGAAGATCTAACTGTATTTGGTGATGGATCACAAACCCGGTCTTTTTGTTATGTTGATGACCTTATTGAAGGCATTTGCAGGTTACTATACAGTGACTATTCCCAACCCGTAAATATTGGAAATCCCGATGAGATCAGTTTGAAGGATTTTGCAGAGGAAATTATTAAACTCACAGGTACACATCAAAAAATTGTATACAAACCTCTGCCTACAGACGATCCTAAACAAAGACAGCCAGACATTTCGCGTGCAAAAGCAATATTGGATTGGCAACCCCGGGTGAGTCGCGCGGAGGGATTGAAAATCACCTATGACTATTTTAAATCATTGCCCAACGAAGAACTCTATAAACTGCCCAAGCAATTTAAAAAATAATCCGTATGTTAATTTACCAGGACATTATTGATAAAAAAGCTAAACTAGCCGTTATTGGATTAGGTTATGTGGGATTACCCATTGCTCTTGAATTTGCAAAAAAAGTAAGTGTGATTGGTTTTGATATCAACGCCAAACGAATTGATATGATGAAACAGGGCATTGATCCCAGTAAAGAATTGGAGGCTGCTGATTTTGAGGGGTGTGATATTGAATTCACTAATTCACTAGACGTGTTGCGGGAAGCAAAGTTTTTTATTGTTGCTGTACCTACACCGGTTGACGACCATAATGTGCCCGATCTTATACCCGTTCAAAGAGCCTCCGAAACCATTGGTAAGGTGATCAAGGAAGGCGATTACGTAGTATATGAATCAACTGTATACCCGGGTTGCACAGAAGAAGATTGCCTTCCCATTATTGAAGAAATCAGCGGGTTAAAATTTAATGTTGATTTTAAAATGGGGTATTCTCCGGAGCGCATCAACCCGGGTGATAAGGAACATACGCTTGCCAAAATAATTAAAGTAGTTTCCGGTTCGGATGGAGTGGCGCTTGATGAAATTGCCAAAACCTATGAAATTGTGGTAAAAGCAGGAGTGCACAGAGCTTCAAGCATTAAAGTAGCAGAGGCGGCAAAAATCATTGAAAATACACAGCGCGACCTGAATATCGCTTTAATGAACGAATTGTCGATCATATTTGATATGGTTGGCATAAATACTTATGAAGTGTTGGAAGCGGCGGGAACCAAATGGAATTTTTTGAAATTCCAGCCCGGGCTTGTGGGAGGGCATTGCATTGGCGTTGACCCCTATTATCTCACGTATAAATCAAGCGAGCTGGGCTACGAATCCCGCGTAATACTTGCAGGAAGGGTGATTAATGATGAGATGCCGTTGCATGTTGCCAAAAAAGTGGTTCAACACATTATTAAAAATGCCAAAGAGGCCACAGGGGCGCGGGTGCTGATTATGGGAGCCACATTTAAAGAAAATGTAAGCGATATCCGCAATTCCAAAATCATAGACATGGTAAAAGAATTGCGTGCTTTCTCCTTAAACGTAGATATTGTTGATCCATATGCAGATAACGCGGAATTGCAGCATGAGTATGGGTTTCCTCTTTCCCCTGCTATTGGAAAGAATTACGATGCGGTGATATTGGGTGTACCTCACAATGAATATAAAAACTTAACTGAAGCGTATTTATTAGGGATTACTAACCCGAATGCCCTATTTGCTGACCTGAAAGGGTTGTATAGAAATAAATTTGAGAAAATAAAATATTGGAGCTTATAATGGCGGAGTATGCAAAAACTATTGCTGTAACAGGCGGAGCGGGTTTTATCGGCTCTCATGTTGTACGACTGTTCACCAGTAAATATCCGGATTACCGGATTGTAAATATAGACGCTCTTACTTATGCAGGTAATCTTGAAAACCTGAAGGACGTAGACCATTTACCCAACTATTTATTTGAACATGCGGATATATGCAATGAACAACAAATAGACGGGTTGTTCAATAAATATGGATTTGATGGTGTGATACATTTAGCTGCTGAAAGTCATGTTGACCGTTCCATTATGGACCCGCTTGCATTTGTGAAAACAAATGTGCTCGGAACAGCGGTATTGCTTAACACCTGCCGAAAACATTGGAACAACCAGTATAACGGTAAACTTTTTTATCATGTTTCTACCGATGAAGTGTACGGCTCATTGGGCAACACAGGCTTTTTTACAGAAGAAACGCCGTACGATCCGCGTTCACCCTATTCCGCATCCAAAGCTTCTTCCGACCATATGGTAATGTCTTATTACCACACTTATGCTTTGCCGGCGATTATATCCAACTGTTCTAATAATTATGGATCACATCATTTTCCTGAGAAATTGATTCCTTTAATGATCAACAACATTAAGAACAATAAGCCCTTGCCTGTTTATGGCAAAGGTGAAAACGTGAGAGACTGGTTGTGGGTGGAAGATCATGCCCGTGCTATTGATATTATTTTTCATAAAGGACGCACAGGCGAGACATATAACATAGGGGGGTATAATGAATGGAAAAACATCGACCTGGTGAAATTGCTTTGTGGTATCATGGATAAAAAGCTTGGCAGGCCGGTAGGAACTTCAGAACAATTAATCACCTATGTAAAAGACCGTTCTGGCCACGATTTGCGCTACGCTATTGATGCGTCAAAACTAAATAGTGAGCTAGGTTGGAAACCTTCACTGCAGTTTGAGGAAGGGCTGGAAAAAACGGTAGACTGGTATCTCAAAAACCAGGAATGGATTAACCATGTTACCTCAGGCCAGTACCAGCATTTTTATGCCGAGCAATATGTTAAACGGTAAAACAAACATTCGTATTTTCGTTGGAAATTAATGCGGTATTTAACTGCGAACTAATTCAACTAAAATTTTCATGCCGTTTACTAAAACCGATTTTCCGGGACTTTTGATATTTGAGCCGGCTGTTTTTGAAGATGCAAGGGGTTATTTCTTTGAAAGCTACAACGAGCGTGTTTTCCTGCAGGAAGGGTTAGGTTTTAAATGGATACAGGATAACCAATCAGCCTCAAACTATGGCGTAATAAGAGGTTTGCATTACCAAAACCCACCCAAAGCCCAGGCAAAACTGGTGAGAACGTTGCAGGGAAAAATACTGGACATAGCGGTAGACCTTAGAAAAGGCTCCCCAACATTCGGCAAAGTGTACAGTATTGAACTTTCTTCCGAAAATAAATTACAATTGCTTATTCCGCATGGATTTGCTCATGGCTTCTCTGTTTTAAGTGAGCAGGCTATCGTGTTGTACAAGTGCGATCATCTTTATGATAAAGCCTCGGAAGGAAGCATCGCTTATAATGATCCTTTTTTGAATATAGACTGGAAGATACCAGCTGATAAAATTATTCTTTCTGAAAAGGATCGTACTCATCCCTTATTTAAAGACGGAAAGAATCATTTTAATTTCGAAGGATAACTGTTTGCATGCATACCTCAAAAATACTGGTAACGGGTGCTAATGGACAATTAGGTAAATCCATAAAGGATGCGGCATCCAGCTTTCCACAGTTTGAGTTTGTTTTTTTATCAAGATTGGATCTGCAGGTGGAACAGGCGGAGGCTGTAGAAGCGGTATTTAAATCTGTTAGCCCCCAATTTTGCATTAACTGCGCCGCGTACACTGCTGTTGATAAAGCGGAATCGGAAAAAGATAAAGCCCTGCTTGTAAATGCGGAAGCGGTTAAAATACTTGCCAGGATTTGTAACAAGTACCAGGTAAAGTTTTTACATATTTCAACAGACTATGTTTTCAACGGCCTTTCCTCGGTTCCTTATAAAGAAAGCGATGCTATTGATCCAATCAATATGTATGGCGTTTCGAAAGCAAAAGGTGAGCAATGGGCTGTTGAATATAATCCCGAAAGCATAATTGTAAGAACTTCATGGCTGTATAGTGAACATGGAAACAACTTTGTAAAAACGATGCTGCGGTTGATGAAAGAAAGAGAAGCATTAGATATTGTAAATGATCAGGTGGGTTGCCCCACTTATTGTTTTGATCTCGCCCAGGCCATTCTTACAATCATCGCTAGTAAAGCCTGGCAGCCGGGCATTTATCATTATTCGGGCAAAGGCAGAATCAGCTGGTATGATTTCGCGGTAGCTATAAAAGAATTAACGGCCAGTAATTGCCGGTTACATCCTATCCTGTCTGAGGCTTACCCACTCCCCGCCAAACGACCAGCATTCTCACTTCTTGATACATCAAAAATCAGTAAAGCGTATATGCTGGATATTCCATTTTGGGAAAACAGCCTTGCGAATTGCATTCAAAAAATGCTTTGAAATCTATTCTGCAGTAATCATATCTATAAATCTGCCAGGAACTGCGAATGAATATAGGCTGCCACCGATGGCATGCTTTTAGTATTCTCAAAAACGGCCAGTTGCTTATCGGCCCCGGTTCCCTGTTCAAGGATCTTCTGCACGTTATTCATGCGGTGTCTCGATCCAAGATGGTCGACCATATCATCCACAAAATCAAGCAACTCATACACCAGTACTCTTGTGTTTACTTCTTCTTCTTTGCCAAAGTCAATCAGCCGCCCGTCTAACCCATACCGGCTGGCCCTCCATTTATTTTCATTTACCAAAGCA
>DASUFG010000412.1:0-18063 GCA_036274715.1 Agriterribacter sp. | reverse complement strand
AGACGGCATATCCCATTATAAGATTAAACAGTAATGATTTGCTGCAACTGGATTTTGATGATATGGACGGTGATGTAAAAAACTACTACTATAATATTGAAATGCGTAATGCGGATTGGTCGAATGTGCAGATGGGTTATTTTGATTATGCCAAAGGATATACCAATCAACGCATCTCTAACTATCGCCGTTCGTCGCAGGTGCTGACGCGGTATACTCATTACCAGTTAACCTTCCCGGGCAGGGATATTATGCCCACGAAGTCGGGCAATTATGTAGTGAAAGTTTTTATCAATGGCGACACCTCCAAACTGGCTTTTACCCGGCGCTTCCTGGTTGCGGAAACGGGTATTATAGTAGCGGCGCAGGTGCAGCAACCTTTTAACCAGCAGAAATTCAGGTCCTACCAAAAAATCCAGTTTACTGTCAATGCCGGCTTACTCAAAGTTGATTATCCCCACCAACAGATAAAAGTGGTGATCTTGCAGAACCACCGTTGGGACAATTGCATTCAAAATCTTAAGCCCAGCATTATACGGGGAAATACCTATGAATACAATACTGAAAATGATTGTGTAATGCCAGCTATGCGCGAATGGCGCTGGCTCGACCTCACCAGTTTCCGGCTGCTGAGCGACAGGGTGCGGCGGCAGGAAAATACCGATACTGCTTATGAATTGCACACAATACCCGATCTTTCACGTAACTCGCAACGTTACATTTATTACAAAGATTATAACGGAATATATGCCGCGCTAACCAATGAAAATGTAAACCCTTACTGGAACGGCGACTATGCAACAGTTCACGTTACTTATCAAACTCCCGCCAATGCGCCCTACCCGGATGACCTGTACATTATCGGCCAAATGACCAATTACGGAAAGGATGATGGCGCCAGAATGACCTGGAATGAAGAGAAAAATGTGTATGAAACCACATTACAACTCAAGCAGGGTTATTACGACTATGCCTATGGCCTTGCTGATAAAAAAAGTAAGTCGCTCAGATTTATTACAGATGAAACGGAAGGGAATATTTGGGAAACGGAAAACCAATATGCCATATTAGTGTATTACCGCGAGTTGGGAGGCAGATCCGACCGGCTGATGAACGTAACTGTTATTAATTCAATGACAAACCGGCCGGGGCAGTATTAAAAGGGCTGTAGACAACTCACCATAGGTCAGAGAACCCGGCGCAAAAACTAAAATTCAAATTCGAGCCGTATTAATTTTCATGACAACCCGTTCTTTTGTATCTTTGCAGCGGCAAGTCTTATACGACCAGCTCCTGCTGAACTCCCCCAGGACCGGAAGGTAGCAAGGGTAGGCGGTTGTAGCGGTGCGATGTAAGTAACTTGCCATTTTTTATTTCCGTATATTAGCTCCCGCAGTTTTATACAAAAATCTAAAAGAATCAAGCAAAATCAAGGTTATGAAATTTTTTATTGATACAGCGAATCTTGCTCAAATTAAAGAAGCCCATGAACTAGGAATATTAGATGGTGTTACTACCAATCCATCTTTAATGGCCAAGGAAGGCATTAAAGGCGATGAAGCCATTAAAAACCATTACAAAACCATTTGTGAACTGGTTGATGGCGATGTAAGTGCAGAAGTTATTTCCACTGATTTTGACGGTATTGTTGCAGAAGGAAAGGTGCTTGCGGCAATTCACCCCAATATTGTGGTAAAAGTGCCCATGATAAAAGACGGCATAAAAGCATTAAAGTGGTTTTCCGATAATAGCATTAAAACTAATTGTACGCTTGTATTTTCAGCCGGGCAAGCTATTTTGGCTGCCAAAGCCGGGGCTAACTATGTTTCGCCTTTTATAGGAAGAATAGATGATAGCAGTTGGGATGGCATGGAACTCATTGGACAAATATCGCAGATTTATGCCCTGCAGGGTTTCAAAACAGAAATACTGGCGGCTTCTATACGCAGTTCATTGCATATTGTAAGGGCTGCTGAGTTGGGTGCTAATGTTTGCACCTGTCCGCTGGAACCGATCTTAGGCTTATTGAAACATCCGTTAACCGATATAGGATTAGCCAAGTTTCTTGACGACGCCAAGAAGATGCAGCATTAGTCGGAGAAATGAGAAGTGAGCAGGCAGCATTGAGCAAATGATTTATTAATCCGGCTGACGCCGGATTTTTTATTGTCCTGGTAACCTTCAAAGCATTATACTTGAAAACATCGCGGTTTAGTCGGAATAAGCTGTAGTGTCGATATTTCCCCGAACGGTTCCCTTCAATCTTTTCCAAAAACTTTCGCGTTTTTTGATGGAAATAAAATCGGGTTTGAAAGCAGCTTCCTCATTTATTTCGGGATCAAGCATTGCCGGTTCAATGGCTTTCATGGTGTCCATCACCATCGGAATAAGCCCCATACCGGCATCCACTTTTTTGCGAATAAATTTGCTCAATAATTTGGTTTGAAAAGGATCTGAAGCCAGGGCTATCCGTTCAAAGCCCAACTGCTTTGCTTTCTTGTAGCCGTAATAGGCATTTTCCGTACTATGTTCAGCCTTCGTTTCAGTGTAAATATTATTTGCGGGAATACCAATAGCTTTTGCATACATAGCCATAATTTCCGCCTCACAATAGGGACTATACACCGCAGCCCCGGAATACATAACATTTAAGGCGATTCCTTTATTATAGAGGTACTTAGACCAGTACACCCGTCCTTTCATAACACGGTCCCACTTGCCGTTTTCAAAAGGTATGCCCGGAACAATAACAATATCATAGGGCTTTCCATTTTCTGCCTGCTGCAACAGCCTGCGGGTGGCCCTGGCGGAATAAGAACAGGATAGCACGGAAAACGCCAAAGCGGCGGGGAGCATATATAAAATAATTTTCCTCATTTGGGGCAAAGTTGTGCAACTAATCACAATACCAGGCGGCAAAAACATATGAACTCCTTTTTAAAAACAGTTCATCATTTAGTTTCGGAAAACAAGAGCGGCCCGCCCCTCCATATAGAATAATGTATCGCTGAAAAACACAGTCAAGCAATAGTCTTCATAAGTATTACGACCCTTTATGCTGCTACTGGAGACAATGCCCAGCAATGCTGGTGATCCGAAACAGGCGTTCTATTAGTTAATTATTTTTTTTCTTTCCACCGAATATCCTTCTGAAAAGTCCCCTTTTCTTTTCTTCAGGTTCATCTTCTGGTTTTACCCTATCTTTCTTCTTATTACCGTTTTTTGCCTCGTCCAGTATTTTTTGCTCCTCCGCATTCAACTGCGATTCGGTTGTTACCTTTTCCCTGCCATCACTCACGGGCACATCAACATACTGACTGGCATCTCCATATCCGTCAGAGCCTTCGAGTACGGGTGTATCAGTAAAGGACGAATCCGGCCAGTCGTGGATCATTTCATTCTTCAAACTTTCGGGTTGCACGAACCGGGCTTTGGGGTCTATACCCAATGTTTTATCCTTGTATACTTCCTGGAAAAAATAAGCCCATATCGGTAAGGCCATCTTAGCACCTTGTCCAATATAATTATTGGAAATTCGTAAAATAGGGTCATCAGCGCCCACCCATGCCGCACCAAGCAGTTGCGGTGAAAATCCGATAAACCATCCATCCGCATTATTATTGGTAGTACCGGTTTTACCCGCTACTTCGCTGGAAATACCGTAAGTGCTACGAAGCGAACGACCGGTACCAAAATCAACCACCCCCTGCATCATCTTTGTCATAATGTAGGCATCCGTTTCACTAATCACTTCCTTATGCGAAGTGGTAAAGGATTCCAATACATTACCGTTACGATCTTCAATGCGTGTAATATAGATAGGGTTGGTATTCATGCCACCTGCCGGGAACATACTGTACGCACTCGCCATTTCAATTAAGGAAATATCGGCCGCACCCAGCGCAATAGAAGGATAAGGAGGGATTTTACTGGTTATGCCCGCCTGGTGGGCAAATTCGACCGTTCTGTTCACCCCGATTTCATTCATAAGATTTGCTGCCGCCGGATTGATAGATGCTGCGAGGCAATAGCTCATTGGCCGGGTTCCTGAATATTTGCTGTCGCCTATCATTTTACCGCCAAGGTCAACCGGGTCTACGGAGATATCGGTTTCCGGTGTGTATCCGTTCATGATCGCCAGGGTGTATAAAAGGGGCTTAAACGTGGAACCCACCTGTCGTTTGGTATTTGAATTAACATGGTCGTATTTGAAGGTCTTAAAGTCAATTCCACCAACCCATGCTTTTACTTCGCCGGTTAAAGGATCGGTTAATATAAAAGATGCCTGCAGCATCTGCTTGTTGTATTTGATGGAGTCGAGCGGCGTCATCACAGTGTCTGTTTCACGCTTGTTATTCCACGCAAACACTTTCATTGAAACCTTTTCGTTAAAAGATTTCCTGATAGCGGCTTCGCTTACCCCATCGTCCTTGAGATTTTGCCAACGCTCACTTTGTTTCATAGCTCGTTCCAATACCGATTTGCCATCTTTGGTTTTCCACACACTCCCATCCTTAATATTTTTCTGCCCATTAAAAACTTTCTGCAGGTTAGGCATATGGCGTGCAACCGCCATTTCCGCATAAAGCTGCATTCGGGGATCAATGGTAGTATAAATTTTCAGTCCATCTTTATAAATGCTGTACGGTTCACCTGTTTTTGGATTTTTATGCGATTTGCACCAAATGCGTATATCGTTGCGTAATACATCAATAAAATAGGGGGCCAGGTTGGTGTTTTGGTCCATCTTTTTATAATTCAGCTCGATGGGAGTTAATTTAACCTTAGCTGCGTCTGCAGCCGACAGGTAGTTGTTCCGCACCATCTGGTCTATTACCGTATTTCTTCTGTCTACGGCTTGCTTGGGATATACCCTGGGATTATAGGTTCCGGTGGCTTTAAGCATTCCAATCAGCACGGCCGACTCACCCACGCTAAGCCTATACGGATCTTTCTGAAAAAAAGTTCGCGAGGCATTCCGGATACCATATACGTGATCGCTATACTCCACTGTATTCAGGTATAATGCCAGTATCTCCTCTTTCGTGAAATTCCTTTCCAATCGAATAGCCACAATCATCTCTTTCAACTTCTCAATTATTCTTGATATCGTATTTCTACTCCCCTGACCCAGCATATTTTTGGCTAACTGCTGCGTAATGGTGCTGGCTCCGCCTTCGCTTCCAAAAAAGAAAAACGCCCGGGCCAAACCTTTTGCATCGATGCCCGAATGCTTATAAAAACGTTCATCTTCCGTAGCCACCAATGCATTAATTACATTGGGTGAAATATCACTAAAAAGGACGTTGGTTCTATCGATAACCAGGTATTTGCCCATCAGCCTCCCATCGGCAGCATATACTTCAGAAGCGGAAAGTATGGATGGATTTTCAAGCTCAGACAAAGAAGGTAATTTACCAAATACCCCCCATGAAATTAACAGGATAAATAGTATACCGAAGCCCAGCCCAAAAAAGAAAACTCTCCATAAATATTTTACCGCCGTTGTCATATGAAAGTGTTATGATTATTAATGGCTTAAACCGTTAACCCCAATACAGGCATTTATTGCAAATTTCATGCTTAATGCCGTTAATTACTTTATAAATTAGTCAAAGATAATAGCTTACTGTTTCAGCACCGGGTAGCTGCCGCCAAAGAATCGTTGGTAAGCCCGCAGGTCTTTATTTTCTTTTAATATCTCAAGATTCCCTTCAGAAATCACTAAAAAGGAAAACTTATCGGCAGCCAACCAGGGTACCACCTGCGCCCCGGCCACCGGGTTGGTTCTTTTTACATAACTCAATGCGCTGATGGCATCGGCAAAACCGGACATGAGCACCAATTTATTTTCTTCATCAAGAGGAAGTATCGCTATTTCAATGGGTTGATCCCTGAATGATTCGCGATTGTAGCGGTTGAACGCGTTTTTGGCTTCATTAACATATACAACGTCCACCTTATTCAATACTACCGCCACATAATGCTGTTCGGACGGTTTATAACTAAATTCGGATTGAGGTCTGGGTTTTGGTTTATTAAACACAGAGGAATCAATTGCCGGCTTAATAATGCCCTGTTTTTCCACGGTTACTTCCGCGGCACGGGGTATAACGGCGGCTTCTACCTGTTGCTTTTCGCCGGCTTTAGGAACAACTTTAGGCTCTATCAAAACCACTGAATCTTCCTTTGCCCTTTCAATATCGAGGTTGGTTAAATAGTTTTCTATTTGATCGCGTCTTTTCAAAACATTGATAATATTCTCCGCTTTTTTAGAAATCGGAGCTTCCCTGTCGATATGAATGAGGTTCTGAAGCGCATTGATAGCAGAATTATCATCTCTTTGCTTGATATAGTATATCGATTCTATGTATAGCAATTGTTGCGACCAATATACCGTTCCGTAAATACTGTCGGCATAAGCCTTTTGGATTACGGCTTGCTCAAACTTTCCCTCCAGGAAAAGATTATAAATATGCTCGTAGTTACGGGTAGCTTCATCTTTGAACCGGGTTTTGCGTTCCTCAACCGCTTTCGGGTTGTCGATATATTCGATGTATTTACTCTGAGGTGCTACCTGTGTTAGAATTTGCCGGTATTGTTTGGCTTTAACGGGCATATTCAGTTTGGCATAACAATAATACAGGTCAAATATCGCTTCTTCCTGGTAACGTGTATCCGGAAAACGGTTCAGCAGGGCTTCGTAATTTTTTATAGCTTCTGCATAATCCTCGAACTTATCCTTAAAGGTTTTTCCCAACCCGAAGTACGCAGATTGAATGCTGTCGTTAGACAGTTGCAAGGCTTCGGGGGTAAGCGGAATCGTTTTCATCATTCCTTCATAACTGATATCGGCAACAGTTTCGACGCCTTCCTCCCCTGCGGCACCTGGTTGATCGTTTTGCGCTTGTGCCGGTGCGTTAAACTGTGCCGTAATGGCCGACATCCTTCTCCAGTTATCCACTTCGGGGCGTGTTCCCCAATTGTTTCTAAATGCTGAAAATCCTTTCGACTTCGCAGAATTGTTGTAAAAATACCACTCTCCTTTCGAGTCGTTTCCCGAAAAAATATCTGTATTCGTTTTATTGGCAAAAGGATTATTGGCATTCGTGTTTTGCAAATCGACCTCTTTCAAACCCCTTTCTTTTCTCAAACGTTTTGCCGCGGCTTTAACATAATCCTCGCGTTCGGCTTCAGGCATAGCGGCAATTTTTTGTAAACTATCCTGGAGCCTTATGGTTTGCAGGCGGCTTACAACCTCACTTAACCCATCCTTCCGCAATTTGATGACTTCGGCATTTTTAACTACAGGGCTGTTGATATCCAGGCTGTCGTAAGCACGGTAAGCCAGGTCGTATGCTTTCTTCTCAAAGGCGAGGTCGCCAAGGTATAAATAAGACCGGTTGCGCTGATCGAGGTTTTCATTGTTATACGTAACGCCTTTCAAAAGATAAGTGCTGGCCGCTTCGAAATTATTACGCTGCATTTCCATCTGCGCAGCCATATAATAAATAATATTACGATAGTTGTAATATTTGTCGCGCCGGGCCATCTTAAGCAATTGCTTCACATTATCGTCAATAATCTTTTCCTCACTATCGCCCTGTGCCAGTTTTATTTTACTTAACCGGGCGTACACTTCCATCACCGGGTCAATGGTATGTTTAATACTTCGATCGAAGTAGGTAGCCGCTTCCGTCGTTTTTTTAGTCAATGCATACAACTGCCCTATGAGATATTCCCATCTCGCCTGCTCCGCAACACTTTCTGTATTATCCAGGGCTAAAATCAAATGATGTGCTGTACTATCCCACTGTTTGTTTTTATAGAAAAGGTAAGCCTGCATTTCTTCAAGCGAGGGCTTTAGCCTGTCGGGAAATAGTTGATCTCTTTTCAGCGTTTCTATCATTCCCGAAGCTGCACCATAAGCGCTGTCTTCTATGAAGTTTCTTAATTCCCAAATCAGCGCTTCGTTACGTGACGGTGGTTCGGAGAAAATTTTTGAAGTAACGCTGGTCTTTTCTTTGGTGGACACCGAATATATATTTCCTTCATCGTTCAGGTTACTGCCAATGTATTTTTTATATCCCAGTTCTTCTTTGGTCTTGGGCTGAAAATAAAAATTAATGTACTGAAAAGCGATACCAGCCGAGTCGAATTCTTTCTTAAAGAAATAGGCCTTCCCCATCATCAGGTAAAGATCATCAATCCACTCATTTCTGAGATCGTGGAGTAAAATGCCTGCATTGCATTTCTCCAGTATAGAATCCAGGTCTGCTTTTTGGGATGCTGTACCATCAAGGGTATAGTTATAAAAAGGAAGCAATTCCGTGAAGTCATCAATGAAACCATGTTTAGCACCGGCTATCACTTCATCCAGCTTAATATTTGCGTTGAAAAAAAAATTATAATGTGTACTCATTCCCTGCATTACCCTGCGTGGATAAGTATATTTTTTAGTGAAAGTTTTATCGGATCCCAAAATACGGTTTTCGTACTTTTCGGGTTTCTTTACATCAAGCGACTCCACATCTTTTTGTGCCATTGCCAGTGAAAATTGACTGCAATGAAATAAAATGGTAAGTATTGACGTTAAAAGAAATTTACGATAAGGCATGTATGTGTAGTTCGTTCCTATAATAAACTCAATTTCAGCGAAATTATTTTTAATTGTACATTTTTTCAAGCTTTAGTTCCCGCAACTAAGTCAAAGTGGTTATTTTTAACACAAATAACTGATAATGGCAAAGATATTTGATACGGATGGAACCTTGCAACACCTGCGTAACCGCTACAGGCTGGTAGTAATGAATGACGATACATACGAAGAAGTGGTAACCTTCAGGCTGTCGCGACTCAGTGTTTACATTACCTTATGTACCATATTTGTTGCATTGGTAGGCGTAACGGTGGCATTGCTGGTATTTACACCACTCCGTTATTACGTTCCGGGTTATGGAGATGCATCGGACAGGGGGGAGATGATTACGTTGAAAATGGAAACCGATTCATTAAAACAACAGATGAAATACCGCGATCAATACCTCGAAAACATACAAAATGTGCTGAAAGGAAATATGGAAGCGCTAACAGACACCACCCAGCTAAATATACCCAGGGAAGACGACATCGAAAATTAATCATTTAAAACCAATAACCATGTTCTCATCAAAAACCAGATCCGAAATTGAAATCTCCCCCACGTCTTCAGGCACAAGTCTTATTGGTGCAGGTACCGTTATCAAAGGTGATGTTATCAGCAGCGGAGATATCCGTATAGACGGAACCTTAAAAGGAAACATTTCAGGTTCAGCAAAAGTGTTGATTGGGGCCGAAGGAATTGTGGAAGGTGACATTGAAGGTCAGCAAGCCGATATACTCGGTAAAGTAAGCGGCAAAATCATTATCAAGGAACTATTAAACCTCAGGGGTAAGGCCATTATTAAAGGCAATATCAGCGCAGGCAAATTACAGGTAGAACCTACGGTTGCCTTCAACGGCCAATGCCATGTTGGAGAAGGAAGCGTAGCCAATGTAGTGGAAATGCCTGCAGAAGAAGAGCACGCTATCGCACAATAACTTTATTTTTCAGGCCCATTATATTCAGCCCTGCACGGCTTTAGCAAACCGTGCAGGGATTATTATTATCTGCCCGCCACTTTCGAATTTGCCAATAACTTCCCCGGCCCGCATTGCCGAAAACTATTTACTTTTAAGTATCATTGGTAAAGCCTTCAGCAATTGTGTAGCATGCAAAACCTTTTTCGGCACAGTATAAAAAGCTTACTCTTTCTTACCTGTATAGCTGTCTGCATCCGCTTATTTGCCTTTTTCCCCGGGGCTGTAGAAAATTGGTATTCAACCGGCATTTACCCTTATATCGGTGCTGCCATCAGAACCATATTTGCTTTTTTCCCTTTTAGCGCCGGAGACTCCTTGTATATCTTTCTTTTTTCATTTGCCGTTTGGACAGTGATTCGATTGATAAAAAAAATCAGGAGAGAGCGATTATCATGGCTATTGCAAAAATCGGCATGGCTCAAAACATCCTGCTTTTGCTTATTGTTGTACATTATTTTTAACCTCACCTGGGGATTGAATTATGACCGTAAAGGTATCCACTACCAGATGGGCTTTACACGCGAAAAATATTCAAAAGAAGAGCTGCTCTTTATCAATGATATCCTTGTGCAACAGGTTAATGCTTCTAAGGCGATTATAGTGGACCACAAAATTGCTTATCCTTCGAATAAAGCATTGAATACTGAAACTCAAAAAGCTTTTACACAAGTAGCCCAAATGCATCCTTTCCTCGAATATACTCATCCTTCCATTAAAGCCTCCTTCTTTAATTCCATAAATAACTATTTTGGCATTTCGGGGTATTATAATCCTTTTACCGGCGAAGCACAAACGAACACTGCTATCCCTCCTTTCCTTCAGCCTTTTGTGAATTGCCATGAAGTAGCTCATCAACTGGGCTATGCTAAAGAAAACGAGGCCAATTTTGCCGGTTACTTAGTGGCGACAGCTTCGGGAAATACGCTATTTATGTATTCGGCATATTTTGATCTCTTTTTATACGCGAACCGAAACCTGTACACAATCGATTCGATTGCCGCCAACCATTTTTTGCAACAGTTACACCCGGGCGTAAAAAATGATATCGAAATACTAAAAGCATATTATAAAAAATATGAAAATCCAATAGAACCTGCCGTTAACTGGGTGTACGACAAATATCTCAGGGCCAATGACCAGCCGTCGGGTATGGCAACTTACAATGAGGTAGTTGCGGATTTAATTGCCTACTATAAAAAAATGGGCAAACTTAACGGGTTAAACAACAGCAATGCCAATAGTCAATAGCAACCGATGCTTATTGCCTGTAAAATTGCCTTCGCGCCACGAATTCAAAAAAATAAATTCAGGAGTTTCTTTACAGCGGCAGAAGGCTGGGGCAACATGGAGCAAAAAAGATCGGACCAACAACAAACCAATATAATAACTTTAGCATACGGAATTTTAAGGTTAAAATCGATGGAGGTTGAGTTGGAAGGAACAGCAAAAAAAATAACGCTTTTTGCCGAAGGGAAAAACATCCCGGTTTCTTCTGTGCAAAAAGATAATGCACTGACTATTACATTCGACGAAACGATGATTGGAACAAATCAATCCATTGTGCTTACCGTGCAATTGTAAAATCGCCACGCGGCGCTTTAAAAACAGGATCGCCATGAAAGATAAAAATGACCGCCGCTTATTTTTGAAGAACGTCACACTAAGCGGGCTTGGGATGTCTGTTATACCGGGCATTGCCATCAGTAAAAATGCCGTATCTAAAAACAGAACAACCCCAACTTCACCTGGTAACAGTGATGAAGAAAAAGATCATGCATTCAACGGCCCCTATTCGGGTTCCAGTTTGCGTCGCCTTGCCTTTCCCATTGGCGGTATTGGCGCGGGCATGTTTTGCCTCGAGGGCACGGGCGCTATCTCTCACATGTCTGTTCGCAACCGCCCACAACTATTTAACGAGCCCACTATGTTTGCTGCATTGAGCGTTAAAGACATTGCCAATGGAGCAAAAGTGATTGAAGGACCGGTTCCAGAATGGAAAATATTTGGTCGGCCGGATACCGGTAATGGTGCACCGATGACCACATATGGATTGCCCCGTTTCAGACATGTGGAATTCAATGCCCGCTTCCCTTTTGGCACCATACAATTAAAAGATGATGATCTGCCATTGCAGGTGGAGATAAAAGCGTGGAGCCCTTTTATACCTGGCGATGCAGACAATTCAAGCCTGCCTGCTGGTGCGTTGGAATATCAATTCACCAACAGCTCTAATAAAAAAGCGGAAGCCGTTTTTTCATACAATTCCCGGAATTTTATGATCACTGATGATCAAAAAGGTGCCATCAAAAAAATGCGGAATGGTTTCGTGCTTTCTCAAAACGGCACTACGGAAAAGCCACAGTTACGGGGCGATTTTTCCATATTTGCAGACGATACTAATGCCATAGTAGACTACTGCTGGTTTCGTGGAGGCTGGTGGGACCCATTAACCATGATATGGAATACGATTAAAGATGGTGAAACAAATAATAATGCTCCTGTAGAATCTGATGCTCCCGGTGCTTCGGTGTTTGTACCATTCAGCTTACAACCTGGCGAAAAGAAAACGATTCGTTTAATGATGGCCTGGTACGTACCTTTTTCGGATATGCATATTGGCGATGTAGCCAACCAAAAAGACTGTGCCAGTCCGGGTTGCTGCAATACATCAGCCGAACTGGGTGATAATATCAATACCGATCAAAAAGTATATCGTCCATGGTATAGCAGCCGCTTTACAGGTATTCAGGAAGTATCTGACTATTGGGTGGCACGGTACGATACATTGCATAAGAATACAGAACGCTTCACCACTGCATTTTACACAAGCACACTTCCGGATGAAGTGATAGAAGCTGTAGCGGCCAACCTTACCATATTAAAAACACCGACGGTTATGCGCCAGTACGATGGGCGCCTATGGAATTTTGAAGGTTGTGGTGATGATGGAGGATGTTGTCATGGATCCTGTACACATGTTTGGAACTATGCCCAGGCAATAGCACATCTATTCCCCTCCCTGGAACGAACACTGCGTCATACTGAATTTTGTGAAAGCCAAAATGCGGAAGGACACCAGAACTTTCGCTCCAATACGCCTATAAGCCCCGCAGAACATAAATTTCATGCGGCGGCTGACGGCCAGTTAGGTGGCATTATGAAAGTATACCGGGAGTGGCGGATATCGGGTGATAACGAGTGGTTAAAAAAAATGTATCCGCTTGTTCAGCAAAGCATGGACTACTGTATCCGCACCTGGGACCCCCGTAGAAAGGGCATCGTTGAAGAGCCTCATCATAACACCTACGATATTGAATTCTGGGGACCCGACGGCATGTGTACCAGTTTCTATCTCGGCGCCCTGAACGCTTTTTGCAGGATGGGTAAGTTCATGAAAAAAGATATTATTTCGTACAAGGAATTGTATGAGAAAGGAAAGAAATATATGGAGACCGAATTGTACAACGACGAATATTTTATTCAGCAAATTCAGTACAAGGGGTTGAACGCACCTGATCCTGTTGAAGCTTCAAAGAAATCATTCGGCGGTGAATATTCCGATGAAGCCGTAGCCCTCCTGCAAAAAGAAGGCCCCAAATATCAATATGGTACGGGCTGTCTTTCCGATGGCATACTGGGCGGATGGATTGCAAAAATGTGCGGACTTGATGACCTGGTTGATGCCCAAAAAATAAAATCACATTTACTATCCATTCATAAATACAATCTCAAAAAAGATCTGAGTGAGCACGCCAACCCGCAGCGCCCTTCTTATGCCCTTGGAAATGAGGGTGGATTGTTATTATGCAGCTGGCCTAAAGGTGGAAAACTTTCGCTGCCGTTTGTATACAGCGATGAAGTTTGGACCGGTATAGAATACCAGGTGGCTTCACACCTGATGTTGATGGGAAATACGAAAGAAGGCCTTGAGATTGTACGTACCTGCCGCGAAAGATACAATGGAAAAACCCGTAATCCCTTTAACGAATACGAATGCGGTAGTTGGTACGGCAGGGCATTGTCGAGCTATGGATTATTACAGGGACTAACCGGGGTGCGGTTTGACGCTGTAGATAAAACTTTACATATCGATTCAAAAATCGGTGACTTTACCAGCTTTCTTTCAACAGAAACGGGATTTGGTAATGTGATGCTTAAAAATGGCAAGCCCCGGCTGTCCGTTATACATGGTAAAATACCGGTACAAAAAGTAATGGTATCGGGTAAAGAAATGAAACTGGAGGTTTAATAAAAGCACAAATGAAAATTTATCTTGTTGGAGGATTTTTAGGAAGCGGCAAAACAACCGCTATCGCAAAAGCCTGCCAATCACTTGCCAAAGAGGGTAAATCCGCTGCCGTTATAACCAATGACCAGGGTACGGAATTAGTAGACACTATTTATATGCGTTCACTTCACATTCCTGTTTGCGAAGTGGTAAATGGTTGCTTTTGCTGCAATTAAAATCATCTCAATGACCGAATTACAGCATTAATTAAAGACGTACACCCGGAAGTTATTTTTGCGGAATCCGTTGGATCCTGTACCGATATTATTGCAACGGTTGTAAATCCGCTGCTGCAGTTTTCTCCTGAAGTAGAAGTGGTGTTATCTGTTTTCGCCGATGCAGTATTATTAGAGCAGATGCTTGGTAGGGATGCTAACCCATTCGATCGCTCGGTGAAATACATTTATGAAAAGCAGTTGGAAGAAGCCGACCTGCTTGTAGTTAATAAAAAAGATATTCTTAACGAAGCTGCTTTGACAAAGCTGGGTATGCAGCTATCAAAAAAATATCCGGGCAAGAAAATATTATTCCAATGTTCGCTTGATGATGAAAGCGTGGATATTTGGCTACATGAGCTTTATCAATTTAAAACAACGCATACCAGGCAGTCGCTTGATATAGACTATGAAGTGTATGGCAAAGGCGAAGGAATGCTGGCCTGGCTGGACGAAAATATTGAGGTGCACTCAAAATATAATGATGCGCCGGTGAAATCAATAGAACTGGCGCATGCCATTAACAAAAACTTGAACAACAAAAAAATGCCGGTCGGGCATTTGAAATTTTTCTTTCACGATGGCAAACAGCAAAAGAAAATAAGTTTTACACCAACCAGTAATCAAACAACGGTGGCTACAACCATAACAAATCAGTCTGCATATGCATCTTTACTTATTAATGCAAGGGTTCAAACCTCTCCCGGCGTCTTAAGAAAAATAGTGCATGAAGCATTGGATGCATTACAATTGCAGGAGGGATATAGTATACTGGTGAAAGATGCCGTTTCTTTCAGCCCCGGCTTTCCCAAACCTACCTATAGAATAAAAAGCTAAATAATGTCACCATTATTAATTTTAGCAATCAATCACAAAAAATAATATGGCATGAAAAGAAAAGTCTTTTTCCTATGTGTTTCCATTTGTTTAGCAACCTTCGCATCTGCTCAAAACGGCAATTTCGACGGGTTAAATATGAACCTGGGTAATCTCTCCCGTTTATCAGACGCAAAAACACGTTCTATTAGTCCGGAAAATTTTACCGGTGAAAAAGGTAAAGGAGGGATGGCCAACCCGGTAGATAAGGATAAAAGAAATGTAGCCAATGCCCACAATGCTGCACGTGACCTGGGACAGGGATGGAAAGTGAACCCCTTTGTAATTATTAATGCGGGTGAAACGCTTACCCTGGCTGAGATAGAAGGGTCCGGCGCAATTCAGCATATTTGGATGACGCCTACGGGGAACTGGCGGAACTCCATCCTTCGCTTTTACTGGGATGATGAAAAAGGGCCATCGGTAGAATGCCCGGTAGGTGATTTTTTTGGAATGGGTTGGGGCGAGTATGCGCCATTAAATTCTTTAGCAGTTTGTGTAAACCCAGGTAGCGCGTTTAATTGCTACTGGTCGATGCCGTTCCGGAAAAAATGCAGGATTACTATGGAAAATATTAACACAGAGAGTATGCGGCTATATTACCAGGTAGATTATACACTTACACCGGTGCCTGCCGATGCGGGATATTTTCATGCGCAGTTTCGAAGAACCAGCAACAATACTACGTCCGACTACACCATTGTTGATGGCGTTAAAGGAAAGGGACAATATGTTGGGGTGTATTTAGCCTGGGGTGTAAAAAATAATGGATGGTGGGGTGAAGGCGAAATTAAGTTCTTTATGGATGGCGACACAAAATTCCCCACTATATGTGGCACGGGCACTGAAGACTATTTTTGTGGATCATACAATTTCGAGAATAAAGTCAAGCACGAGTATGAAGTATTTACTACACCCTATTCTGGTTTGTTGCAGGTTATAAAACCAAATGGCTTATACCAATCACAACAAAGATTTGGATTGTACCGCTGGCATGTAATGGACCCCATCCGCTTTGAAAAAGATTTAAAAGTAACGATCCAGGATCTGGGCTGGCGCAGCGGGGGCAGGTATCTTCCCCAGCATTCTGATATTTCTTCCGTAGCATTCTGGTATCAAAGCGGTCCGCATGCACCATTTCCCAAACTCCCCTCAAAAGATGAATTGGAAGTGAATTAATGAATTGCAAATCTAAAGTCCTGGTGATAATCACCTGGTGAAGTTGCGTGCAGCAAACTGATTAAACCTATACGGTTTACGGCTCAGCTTTCCATTTTTAATGATGCGCATTTCGTACCTTGCGATGGATGATCGTGCAAAAAAAATTAATCAACATGCATACTTTCCGGTACATACTTTGCTTAATGTTCAGCGTTGCATTTTTTTCAACAGCTCCGGCGCAGCAACAACCGGTTCGATTGGCCGTTGCCGGCATATCGCATGGGCATTCCGCATGGGTACTCCGCCGGGAACTTAAAAATGATATCGCTTTAGTGGGCATCTATGAACCCAACCAGGCACTGGCGAAAAAATCGGCGCAGCGATATAACCTGGATGAAAAAATAATATTCAATAACCTGGAAGAAATGCTGGACAAAGTAAAGCCAGAAGCAGTTGTTGCCTTTGGCTCCATCTATGATCACCTGGCGGTTGTAAAAGCCTGTGCACCGAGGGGCATTCACGTGATGGTAGAAAAGCCATTGGCAGTAAGCGTAGAACATGCTTTGCAAATGGAATCTTTGGCCAAAAAACATAATATCATACTGCTCACGGACTACGAAACTTCATGGTACCCTTCTACGGCAAAAGCCTACCAGTTACTATACGACAGCAGCTATATCGGCGATCTCAAAAAGGCGGTATTTCATCACGGGCATGAGGGTCCAAAAGAAATTGGGGTAAGCAGTGAATTTTTTGAATGGCTTACCGATCCGGTCAAAAATGGCGGCGGTGCGATCATAGATTTTGGCTGCTATGGGGCCAACCTCATGACCTGGCTGACGAAAGGAGTGACTCCCATATCGGTGACTGCGGTAACACGGCAATTCAAACCGGAAACTTATCCCAAAGTAGATGACGAAGCAACTATCGTTGTTAGTTACCCCGGGTCGCAGGCCATCATCCAGGCTTCATGGAACTGGCCTTTTGGCAGAAAAGACATGGAGTTATATGGAACCACCGGGTATATCAATACGGTTAACAACAGTCTCATGCACATCAGGCGCAAAGAAGACAAAGCAGCCCAGACAAAGGAATATTCTTCTAAAGACATACCTGTATATGAAGACCCGTTTACATACTTTGCGGATGTTATCAGAAAAAAAATAATGGTGAAGGAATATGACCTCTATTCCCTCAGCAATAACATCATGGTAGTTAAAATCTTAGAGGCTGCGAAGGAATCGGCAAAAACAGGAAAGACAATCTATTTTAATCAATAAAACTAAAAATTAAAACAGTAATGAAAACGAAAATGTATCAATTGGCTGTAATTGCGATGGCTACTACTTTAGCTTCTTGTGGTGGGAATACAGAAACTTCGACTGCTGATTCAACCGTCGCCAGCAATGAATCAGGCAAGCAGACTTCGGAATGGGTTAGTCTTTTTGACGGCAAAACGCTCGCCGGATGGCATGGCTTTAATAAAACCGAAGAAGTAAAAAACTGGGAGGTTGAAGATGGCGCACTGGTTTGTTTAGGTGCCGCGAAAGATGCTCATGGCGGAGACCTCGTCTCGGACAAGGAATATACCAATTTTGAATTAACCTGGGATTGGAAAGTTGACAAAGGCAGCAACAGCGGTGTAATGTACCACGTTGTTGAAGATGCAAAATACAAGTCACCTTATGAAACCGGTCCCGAATACCAGGTAATTGATGATGTTGGTTTTCCTGAACACCTGGAAGATTGGCAAAAGGCGGGTGCAGATTACGCCATGACGCCGGCCAACGATAAGAAACAATTAAAACCCGTTGGCGAATGGAACAGCAGTACCATCATTTACAATAACGGGCACGTGGAGCATTGGTTGAATGGCGAGAAAATTGTGGAGTTCGAGGCTGG
>DASUFG010000411.1:0-6599 GCA_036274715.1 Agriterribacter sp. | reverse complement strand
TAACTGTAGCATTCCTGTACATGGGATAAAGTTAACCGCAGTCATCTTCCCATCCTACGTCCATCACTCTCTCATAATTCCTTATTTTTGAGCATCAGCCAATGCGCCAATTACTACAAATCGTTCTAACCGGATTTTTATATCGCTTAGTGGTTGCCGTAATGCTGAATTTTTCAATTCAAAAAAAATCGTAATACTTCCATGTCGAATATTTTAATTATTGATGATGAAAAAGCGATTCGCAAAACTTTAGGCGAAATTCTTTCGTACGAAGGCTATAAGATTGATGAAGCCGGCGATGGTGAAGAAGGCTTAAAGAAATTCAAGGAAAAAACCTATGATGTGGTATTGTGCGATATTAAAATGCCTAAAATAGATGGTATTGAATTCCTGGATAAGGCTAATGAAATCAGTCCCGACGTTCCTATTATTATGATATCTGGCCATGGCACTATTGAAACCGCGGTGGAGGCAGTAAAAAAAGGAGCTTACGATTATATTTCAAAGCCGCCCGACCTTAACAGGTTGTTGATCACCATTCGCAATGCGATGGATAAAACAGAACTGGTTACCGAAGCAAAAGTACTGCGAAGAAAGGCAACAAAGGTGGAGGACATGATTGGGGAATCGGCACCTATTATTAAAATAAAGGAAACAATCGACAAGGTAGCACCAACGGATGCCAGGATAATGATTATGGGAGAAAATGGTGTAGGGAAAGAATTGGTGGCGAGGTGGGTTCACGAAAAAAGTAACCGTTGCAAAAATCCGCTTATTGAAGTTAATTGTGCAGCAATCCCCGGTGAACTGATCGAAAGTGAATTATTCGGTCATGAAAAGGGCTCATTTACCTCTGCGGTAAAACAGCGGATAGGTAAATTTGAGCAGGCGCATGGAGGTACATTGTTCCTGGATGAAATTGGTGATATGAGCCTGAATGCACAGGCTAAGGTATTGAGAGCATTGCAGGAAGGGAAGATAACAAGAGTGGGTGGCGACAAAGATATCAATGTGGATGTAAGAGTAATAGCTGCAACCAATAAAGATTTATTGAAGGAGGTTGATGAAAAACAGTTTCGTCTTGATCTCTATCACCGGCTTAGCGTTATCATTATACACGTTCCCTCCCTTAATAATCGCAGGGACGATATCCCTTTACTGGTAGAAAGATTTCTGTCCGACATCTGTAATGAATACGGGATTGCATTAAAACAAATCGATGAAGATGCATTAAAAGCACTGCAGGATAATAATTGGACAGGTAACATTCGCGAATTGAGAAATGTGGTGGAAAGACTCGTTATTCTTTCCGGTAAAAATATTACGATGGAGGATATACACAATTATGTGCCTCCCCGAAAATAGGAATGATGGTGAAAACAGTGTATTGTATTTGTGGTTTGGGATCCGATGAAAGAATCTTCAGCAAACTGAGGTGGAAAGATGCAGATGTGCACTACCTGCATTGGCTGATGCCTCTGGAAAAAGAGAGTCTTACCGACTATGCCCTTCGGATGAGCGAAAAGGTTACTGAAAAAGAATCCACGTTAATTGGGGTGTCCTTTGGCGGAATCATGAGTATTGAAATCGCAAAATTGACAGGTATTCAAAAAGTTGTGCTTATTTCCAGTGTAAAAACGCATAATGAGGTACCGCTGTGGTTGAGGACTATGGGGAAATTAAGCGTGGAGTCGCTAATTCCGCAAGGGCGCTTTCATCACATCCGACCATTAAAATTATTTGCCCCCGTGCAAAACTATTTCCTGGGCGCGGTAACGGATGAAGAAAAGCGGTTGGCACACGAATACCGAAAAAATGTGGATACTCATTATTTAAAATGGTCCATTCACCAAATATTAAACTGGAAAAATGAATGGCTGCCCGAAAAACTCTTTCATCTGCATGGCAAAAAGGATAAATTGTTTCCTCATCGTTTGGTGAATCCCACGCACAGCATTGAAGCCGCCGGGCATTTTTTAATATACCAACATCCACAGCAGGTATCGAATATCCTGAATGTGATCATATAAACCAGCTAACATCCTCTTTATAACAATTTTAACATAACCCTGGATAGGGACTCGTAACATTTGACCATAATATACGACATATCGCCATAATCAGGTATTTATACTATTTTTGGCAACTTCAAAAAAACAAAGTTTCATGAGTTTAGATTGGACCCTCTTTATTTTAGCTTCTATAGGTTCTCTTATTGGTTTGTATGGCATGTTTAAAAAAGCTGGAATCGACCCCTGGAAAGCATTGATCCCTTTTTACAACACCTGGTGTATGGTACAGCGGATGCCCTTAAAAAAATATTGGTTCTTTCTTCAGTTTATTCCTATTGTGGGGCAATTCATCACTATTTGGATCTTTATCCGTTTTGTGGAGCATTTTGGCCGTTTTTCTTTATTGCACCACGCGGCTACAGTTTTTTTGCCTTTTTTATATTTCCCTTACCTGGGGTTCTCTAAAAATGAAAGGTATGCCGGCGATGCGGTGGTTAAGAATTACAAAAAGTCTTCAGCAAGGGAATGGATTGATGCCGGTGTTTTTGCAATAGTTGCCGCCACTATTATACGGACTTTTATTTTTGAGGCTTATGTTATCCCAACGGGCAGTATGGAAAAAACATTACTGGTCAATGATTTTCTATTTGTAAGCAAACTAAGTTATGGTCCAAGACTTCCCAATACGCCCCTGGCGATTCCATTTGTGCATCATACCATGCCCATTACCGGCACCAAGTCGTATTTGGAATGGATAAAAATCCCGTATAAACGTTTGTGGACTACCCCGGTAAAAAGAAACGATGTGGTGGTATTCAATTACCCCGTAGGCGATACGGTTGTTGGAGCTTACCAATCCAACATGAATTACTATGATGCATTAAGAGATGAATATGGTGGTAACAGGGAAGCGATATTGCAAAGGGATGATATTATAGTGAGACCTGTTGATAAAAGAGAAAATTTCATTAAACGCTGTGTGGGAATACCGGGCGATACACTGCAATTGAAAGAAGCTATTTTATATGTGAATGGCAAGCCAGCCTACGTGCCGGAAGGTTCCGCTACCTTTTATGGTGTTCAAACAAAAGGGCAATACTTTGATGAGGACGTATTAAAAGATGACTTTCATGTGGAGACCGATCCGGACAGGCAGCAGCTACTGGTGGGGAATGCCATGAATTATATGATTGATCTGAGTGCCGAAGAGGCAGAACGCATGAAGAAATTACCTTACGTACAAAGCGTAGTAAAAGATCTGAAAACATTTACGCCTAACGTATTTCCTAACGACACGGCGCATTATAAATGGAGTGAAGATTTTTACGGTCCAATCTGGATCCCTAAGAAAGGAACCACCATTACCCTCACCGCAGAAAACATTGCTTTTTACAGGAGGATTATTTCCGTGTATGAACATAATACGCTGGAGGAGAGGGATGGCAAATTTATTATTAATGGTAAAGAAACCAATCAATATACTTTTGCCATGAATTATTTCTGGATGATGGGAGATAACAGGCACAATTCGCAGGATTCGAGATTTTGGGGCTATGTTCCCGAAGATCATGTTGTGGGCAAAGCGTCCATTATCTGGTTCAGTTGGGATAAAGGACCAAGGTGGAGCAGGTTGTTTAAGTCTATCAAATAGAAGCCCGGTGTAAAGACAAAATGTATTACCCGTTGTTACGCGTTTTATAAATCATCTCAGGTGAAACAAGCCATTATTCCATTTTCTTACGAGATAGTTGAGTCTGCTGAGTTATTACCTGGTCCCGAATGGCAGCTGTTAAGAAAGGCGCAGGAAATGACCCACAATGCTTATGCGCCGTACTCTCAATTTTTTGTAGGCGCTGCTTTATTGTTGCGGAATGGAAAAATAGTTATGGGAACAAACCAGGAGAATGCCTCTTCGCCTGCAGGGCTATGCGCCGAGAGGGTGGCATTAGCTGCTGCCGCTTCATTGCATCCAGGTATCTCATTGCTTATGATGGCGATCACCCATTTCAACAACGGTACGGGAAAAAGTGAACAACCTATCGCCCCATGTGGTATTTGCCGGCAAAGCCTTTTGGAGTACGAGATAAACCAACAACAGCCCATCCGGTTAATATTAGGGGCGTTGAACGGTGAAGTATTATTAATTAGTAGTGTTAAATCACTTTTACCCTTATCATTTTCCGGAGCGGACTTAAAATAAAATTATTTAATGCTCAATGTTAACTTTGTCTCCTTCTCCGAAAATCAATTCAATATCGGTAACCGCGTACCCTACACAGGTTAAAATAAGTCCCTGCGCCAAATCTGCATCAGTAAGCACATCGTTGATACTCATTTCCACTTTTCCACTTGCGCATTTTGCCACACAGGTTGAACATTTTCCACCCCTGCAACTATAAGGCAATGGTATATTTTGATCCAGTGCCGACTGCAGGATAGTTTTTGGGTATTGCGCGACAAACATAATTTTCTGTTTGCTGGTGTATACTATAACCCGCCTTTGCTTCGCCTCTGGTAAAAGAGGTGGCAGCGGTGGTTCGTCTATTACGAAATATTCTTTTCTAACTTGCCAGGGTTTAAATCCCATCAGCAAAATAGTATATTGACACATTCGCATAAATGAGGGGGGACCGCAAATAAAAAATCTCGCATTGGCGCCTTCAGTTTGTATCTGTTCCGCTATTATTCGTTCCAGTTGCTCGTTATTGAGCCGTTGTGACGTCGGGTTATGACTATTGGGTGTACTTACTAAATCTATCCATGTAAACCTATCCGGAAATTGTGCAGCCATTAGTTCCAGCGCATTCCTGAAAATTGTACTTCTTCTCGCATGGTTTTGGTATATTAAAATGACAGAAGAACCACGTTCACGATGGACAATACTTTTGAGTAAGGAATAAACAGGTGTTATTCCGCTGCCGGCAGCCAGGAGGAAAATAGTTTTCTTTGCCTCAGTATGTTCGTCCAGAACAAACATACCAGACGGAGCGAGTGCTTTTAGTAAATCTCCTTCGTGGTAATGATCCAGTAAATTTCTTGATATTGCCCCGTTGTGTACCCGTTTTACAGTAATAGACAGGTATTCGTCGATGCCGGGTGTTGACGACAGAGAATAAGAACGCCTCAATTCCTTGCCATGGGATTCAAAAATGAAAGTAAGAAACTGTCCGGACTTATATGGGATAGGTGCTCTGCTTGTTTCCTCCAATACAAAAGTGGAGGTATCCTCTGTTTCAGGTATAACTTTTACAATTCGAAATAACAGTGAACGTTGAACCATTAAAGCCTTTGAGAAGCCCATGAAATTTCTGCTAAAATAAAATTCTAATCAGAATTTCTGTCATTAAGATTTTCAGCAATCAACAAGTAATATTCTCCGGTAACACCATGTTCTTCCGGTAATTTTCTACCTCGCGGTAATAACTTCCTGGTTTTCCAGCACCGCATTATTTATCTTTCTGTTTTCAAGAATTTTAATATACCTCAGTGCGAGTTTGTTATTGTAATTCTCGTAGGCTTTTTGAGCCCAATAGATAGCTCCATCCATATCCCCATTTATTTCACTGATGATGGCCATATTATAACAGGCCCTTCCGGCAACTTTACTTTTGCCATTGTTGGTTTCCTGCTCCCATATGGCTGCCGCGTCGTTCCAATTGCCGGTTTGGGCCTTTCGGCGGGCAATCCTGAAATTATCCGTTCCACGTACATAATAATCCCTGGATACGCGCAACCAGTAAGGAATGATTCGGAATGCATAGTCCTGCCCAAGTTTATTGCTCACTGTTTTTAGTGCTTCTTTCCGGCCAATCAACGCTCCGGCGGCTACCACCGGGTTAATGCCCTTGCCCGAGAAGACCATTTGGGTTGACACCGGAAATTCATCCAGGATATTTCTCTCACGCGGATCGTATATCCGCCATCCTACTTTCACAATCGTATTCATAGATGCCATGTGCTCAACGCCTGGTATTTTTCCGAACGGTGTATTAATTGTAACCGGGTTGCTTGCGTAACTTATTTTGGAGTCGGTATCAAACCATTCTAGTGAAAAAAGGGCATCGGTATTGTTTTCCCTGCAAATTTTCTCAACGATATCCCACTGGAGTGGTGATGGAAAAACTCCTGGCACAGTGCTTACCAATTTGGCATTGCCCAGTGTTTTTACTTCTGCAAATCTTTTATTCTTGACCAATTCATTTTCCAGCCCATCAATGCTCGACTTCGCGCCTTCCTCATCCAGATCCCGACCTTCCAAGGATAATGCTTTATCAAGTACATCGATTGCTCTATTTTTTTGGGATATTTCACTACGATTCACTACCCCAATATTTTTAATGTGAGCAGGAAGACTTACCGGAGCTGGTTGCAATACGCTTAGGCGCACCAATTCTGTTGATGCACAGGAATATAAACAAACAGAAAAAATAAGATAGAAAAATGAATTTTTCATACTGCCGGATTTATGGTATGTTTTTGAAATTATACTATACCAGAAACGCGAAAGGGCAGTATATATTATAAATATCTTATAGACCCGCTGCAGAATCCAAAGCAGCATATATTCTGCTGGTGAAACGTGAGGCT
>DASUFG010000410.1:0-2565 GCA_036274715.1 Agriterribacter sp. | reverse complement strand
GGTCTTCAATTGTACCTTCTTTAAGATAGCGATCGCTGGCATGCATGGTAACCACCCGTTCCGAAACCATTTTCAATAGTTCAATCGGGTCTTCTCCTGCCAGGTAGGTATTGCTGGGGTCGTAGTTTACACCAAAATAAGGATGATGGATGCTATTGACCAGTTTGCTGAAAACTTCCATTTTTTGTGCAAACTCCGGGTACTCCCAAAAGTCATCTTTATAGTGATTTTCCAGGATTAATGTGATACCGCGTTCTTCGGCATAGGGTAAACAGGTGTATATGCAATCAGCTGCCAGTTTTACACCTTCATCAACTGATAATTCAGGCCGCCTTTGCCCGGACAAAACCCGGCAGTAAGTGCCGCCCAGGGTATGGGTCATATCAATCCATCCTTTTTGTTTCGCTATTTCCTTTTCCCGGAATGTAGCATCGGGATGGGTGAAATCGGGAGAACAACACATCATCGGGATTACCTTACCATGATCTTCTACTTCTTTTCTGAACCGCGGCCAGTTTTTTTGATCCGCCATTTCTAAAAAGCCGGCGTACCATTCCAATCCATCAATTTCCAGTGGCGCTGCTAATGTTATCCATTCAGAAACAGTCATAGTTCCATCTTTACAAAGGGCTTGCATAAAAGCCTTGGGAAATGCGGCTAAACGGGGCATAGCAAAATTTGAATTTATAGATTTGAGCTTTTAATATTAACCATGATTTACATAAGGAAAGATAAGTATAGTTACTGTTTCTTGTTGGGGAAACAACAAACCGCAAACTAAAAAACCTGAACTATTCCTCTACTTTTCCAAGTCCTAATTTGTCGACAGCTATTTGCGAAGCTATTTGGCTGGCGTCTTTTTTATTATAGGCTTTGCCTTCTGCGATTAGTTCTCCATCTACTACGGCGCCAACGGTAAACAACCTCCGGCCATTTTCAAACCTTTCCTCCAGCGTTTCAAATTCGAGGTTTTTACCATTCTTATTTGCCCAACCATATAATTTATTTTTATGGTTGATCTCTAAAGTTTCGAGGTCTTCAATAAACATATGAGGAATAATGATGCACTTTAATACCCATTGTTTGGTTTGATTAAACCCTTTATCTACATAAATTGCCCCAACCAGTGCTTCCAGGGTGTTGCCGAAAATCTGGCTCACCTTTAAAGACCCATCACTCTTATTGTAAATGGTGATTCTTTTTAAACCCATTTTCACTGCAATTTCATTGAGCGTTTGCCGGTTAACCATTTTACTGCGCATTTCTGTTAAAAACCCCTCGCCTTTGTATGGGTATCTTTTAAAAAGATAGTCGGCCACTATGCCACTAAGGATTGCATCGCCCAAATATTCCAGGCGTTCATTGTTTTCGTCTGCACTTTCTTTCACAGAGCGATGGCTTAAAGCTGTTTTATAAAGGGAAAGTGTGCCAGGGGTAAAACCAAGCACATTACATAACTGCTTATAAAAGGATCGGTTGGTTTTGTCAATCCCAAGATATTGAATAAAATACCGCACTAATGCCAAATGAATGAATTTAGGAGTAAAGTACCACAAATGTAAAGTAAGTCTTCAAGAAAAGACTGCATCGGTTAGCGTTAACGATAAAATCAAGCAGAATATTTCTTTACGATAACAGAAGCATTGTGTCCGCCAAAACCAAAAGTATTGCTTAAAGCCGCGCGAACAGGACGTTGCTGGGCCTTCCAGAATGTAAAGTTGAGATTGGGGTCTAAGCCCTCATCATCAGTAAAGTGGTTGATAGTTGGTGGAATGATATCATTTTTTACGGCCAATACACAAGCAATAGCCTCGATAACACCTGCCGCACCAAGCAAATGGCCTGTCATGGATTTTGTGGAGCTGATGTTAAGTTTATAGGCATGCTCACCAAACACAGCTTGTATAGCCTTCACTTCTGAAATATCACCCAGTGGGGTTGAAGTGCCGTGCACATTAATGTAATCGATATCTTCCGGTTTCAATCCAGCATCATCCAGCGTGGCAAACATCACATTCTTAGCACCAAGACCTTCAGGATGAGGGGCGGTAATGTGATGAGCATCTGCTGTGGCTCCGGCTCCGCCGATTTCGCAAACAATGTTTGCACCGCGTGCTATCGCGTGTTCTAAATTTTCAAGCACCACCATGCCGGCACCTTCGCCAATTACAAAACCATCACGGTCTTTATCAAAAGGACGCGATGCGATTTTAGGGTCATCATTTCTTTCACTAAGTGCTTTCATTGCATTAAAGCCACCCACGCCTGATTCTGTAATTACACTTTCGCTACCCCCGGCCAAAATAATATCGGCCTTGCCCAACCGAATGAGGTTGAAAGCATCCATAATGGCATGGGTAGAAGATGCACAAGCAGAAACAACGGCGTAGTTAGGTCCCCTAAAGCCATGCCGCATTGAGATTTGCCCTGCGGCAATATCCAGGATCATTTTCGGAATAAAGAATGGATTAAACCGCGGGGTGCCATCTCCTTTTGCAAATTCCGACACCTCTTGCTGAAAAGTAATAATTCCTCCGATACCACTGGAGAAAATAACACCAACCC